>JBKECD010000002.1:0-60149 GCA_047974225.1 Mangrovibacterium sp. | reverse complement strand
GACGAACTGACAGAAACACAAAAAGCCAAAGCCAAGTGGACGCAATTAGAATCTTTGATCGGAAGCGAAAACAGGATTAAGAATGTGGCTCAAGATATTGTGCGGCATTTCGAGCAACGCCAAGAAGTGTTCGACGGCAAAGGAATGATTGTGTCGATGTCGCGGAGAATTGCAGCAGAGTTATACGCTGCAATCATCAAAATAAAACCAGAATGGCATTCCGATGATTTGGATAAAGGAGTTATCAAAGTGGTCATGACTTCCTCCTCTTCCGATGGACCCGAAATATCAAAGCATCACACCACCAAGCAACAAAGGCGAGAGCTAGCTGAGCGCATGAAAGACCCTGAAGATGAGTTGAAGTTGGTCATTGTGCGTGATATGTGGCTCACAGGATTTGATGCTCCAAGTATGCACACGCTATATATCGACAAGCCCATGAAAGGGCATAACCTGATGCAAGCCATTGCCAGAGTAAACCGAGTGTATAAAAATAAACCCGGAGGTTTGGTGGTGGATTACTTAGGTATAGCATCTGATTTGAAAAAGGCGCTTTCATTCTATTCAGATGCAGGAGGCAAAGGCGACCCAACTATTGCCCAAGGGCAAGCGGTGGAACTGCTATTAGAAAAATTGGAGGTCGTGTCGCAGATGTTCAACGGTTTTCCCTATGAGGATTACTTTCAAGCAGACACCGGTCAGAAGTTATCCATGATATTGGGTGCGGAAGAACATATATTAGGTTTGGACGACGGCAAGAAAAGATATATCAACGAAGTAACAGCTTTGTCGAAAGCTTTTGCCATTGCAGTGCCCCATGAGCAGGCGATGGATGCAGCAGATGAGATTTCTTTTTTTCAAGCAGTGAAAGCAAGGCTAGCCAAGTTTGACATTACAGGTACGGGGAGAACCAATGAAGAAGTAGAGTCGGTGATACGGCAAGTTATCGACAAAGCCTTAGTGTCGGAACAAGTCATTGATGTATTTGATGCTGCCGGAATCAAGAAGCCCGATATTTCCATTCTTTCAGAAGATTTCTTGTTGGAATTGAAGGGCATGGAGCATAAAAATATAGCCATTGAGGTTTTGAAGAAATTGCTGAATGATGAGATAAAAGCTCGCTCAGCTAAGAACTTAACAAAGAGTAAGTCGCTAAAAGAGATGCTGGAGAATTCTATCAAAAAGTATCAGAATAAAATCCTGACCGCAGCAGAGATGATGGAGGAACTCATCAAGCTTAGTCAAGAAATTGTGGGCATGGATAATGAGGCTCAACAGCTAGGTCTGACAGATTATGAATATGCGTTCTACACAGCCGTTGCAGATAATGACAGTGCAAAGCAATTGATGCAAAAAGACAAGCTGCGAGAACTTGCGGTCATTCTGACAGAACAAGTGAGGCAAAACACTTCGATAGATTGGACGATCAAAGAAAATGTGAGAGCAAAACTGAAGGTCATCATTAAGCGCACGCTGCGAAAATACGGCTATCCACCAGATATGCAAATGCTAGCAACAGAGACCGTCTTAAAACAAGCCGAAATGATCGCCCAAGAATTGACGTGTGAGGGGAAGGGCTAAATTAGGGACAGGGGATATTTTTGGGTCTAAGCGTAAATTTTGGTTAGTCTGAACAAGAAATATTTGACATCAGCCACTCCTTTTAAATTTCTTCGGAAGTCTTTGATTTTAGCGTTGAAAGATTCTGCAGAAGCATTGGTATTTCTGTTGTCAAAGAAGTTCAGAATCTCTTTGTAGTGATTATATATTGTATTGGTAACGGTGTTGAACTTTTTAAAATCAGCATCAGCAACATCATTATACCAGTGCGATGCAATTGCTTTATCTTCGGTGTTATTATAAATCATCCGCAGCTTATGAACTAAGTTGTAAGCGGTCTTTAATGTAGGATAGTTCTCAAAAAGGATTTTCGCTCTTACTTCTTGTGTTTTAGTCCACTTTTCTCTGGATTTAAACAACAAGTATCGGCTTCTTGCTAGAAGCTGTTTTTGAGTATCTCCATTGGAAAAAACAAAGGGAGTATATCGTTCTCCACTTTGTTTAGCATTAGTGATGGCATTATTTTCCTCATCAATAGCCTTCCAGCGTAAGGCTACACGCATGTCATTCAATGCATCTTGGGCTAATTTCTGAACATGAAACCGATCTATGACCAGTTGTGCACAGGGAAAGCTACTTCTGACAATCTTATTCATTGAACCTGCCATATCTAAGGTAACTTCTTTTACCGATCTACGCTTTGCCTCTGGTATCTTCTTTAATACAGTTATTACAGCATCTGAGGCTGTCCCTTTTATGAAGGCTACGATGGTGCCCTTCTTTCCTTTTCCTGCTTTATTTGTGACCACAGTATAAAGTTCTCCGCATGAGGGAGAGGTTTCGTCAATACTTAGATATTCACCTATATTTTCTTCATGCAAAATCCAATCTTCTGCATGAGATTTTTGCTCCCACTGGTGATAATCGCTTAGTTTGTCTTTATACCTGCGCTGAAACAACTTCCCATTTATTCCAAAGAAGGTATCCAAACTCTTACAGCTTACAGGTTCAGTATCGACTAATCTCTTTAAAAAAAGCAGCATACTCCGCGCTCATACGGGTGCTGTCTTCTACTAAACTCCAATCTCTGCTTACTTTTTTAAGCTTGCCGTCTATCTCTACATCCCACCGCCTACGCTTGATACTCAGGGTGACCAAACTCGAACGTATCGCACAATCTTCAACCTCGCGAGCTGGTAAAAAACCACTGGCTTTGTGTTTATAGCCTTTGTATTCCTCTGGAATGATATTCTTCTCTTCTAAATGAAATACAATCCTCTTATTGTAAACATACTTGCCACTTGAGACCTGTTCAAAGGATACTACATTGAAGTATTCTAAAATGCCTTCGGGCAACATTAACGCTATTAATTGCTGATTTAATTCTTCGGTCATCTTCGTATTATTTTGAAAATACAAAGATGAAGTTTTTTACGCTTAGACCCAAAAATATCCCCTGTCCCATAAAAAGACTACAAATCCCACGCTTTTTTTGTGTCTAATTCTGAAGAATTGCAGGGGATTGCAAGCAAGAACTAGCCATGAAAAACCTCAAACTCCTATCCCGATTCTTTGCACCGAGCAACAACGACAGCCCCACAAATAGCTTCACCGCCAAAGGCTCAACAAAAGCCCTAAACTTTGCCGAGTGGAAAAGCGAAAAGTATGCCGACTGCATGCTCCACAAACTTCACTTCAGCCAAGATGACTATCGCCAATATCAAACGAAAATCCCCAATGGGCATGCCCACAACAGCTTGTGCCCTCCTGAAAACTACGCCTATTTTGAAATCGAAATGTGCACACAATCGCTCTCCATCGTGGGCACCTACGAACTGATGGACTACAACAATTCCTTTGGAAACGCCACCCGTTGTTGCGCATGGGCTGGCTACGAATCGGGCTGGAGAAAGGTACAGGTTTCTCCATTTAATGACCCTAGCTATCGCTGCCGATATGATTATTGCTTTGATGTCGTGAGCGGCACACTCACCATCGGCAAAAGTGGCGAGCACTACACCTTCGATTTCAAAGGAAAAAGCAAATATCGGGTGTTCGACAACGATAGAGAGGAACTGAATAATGGCATAATCAAATCAGAATCCGACATTGAAATCGAAATGCACTACTCGGGAAAACTGAATTAGACCTGTTCAGCTATTCCCCTACAAAAACAGAATGCGGTTTAGTTTGAAATCCACACGTCGGAGCAACAAGTATAGAACTTGCAAGTGTCCGAATGTTGTGCCATTTGAACGCTGTCGAACTTGCAAGTGTCCAAATGCATTGCATTTGAACGCTGTCGAAGTATGAAAATACAGGTTAGTGCGCTTTGGGGGACTGTTGATATTTTTTATATTGCGCCAAAACTTCTACCTTTGACCGAACAATGGACACCCACAAAGGGATTCCTAGAATTCGAATACCATGAAAATAACCATAGATGACAAATCGGGCTTTTGCTTTGGGGTGGTTGGGGCAATAGAGAAAGCCGAACAGCTACTCGCAAATGGCGAGAAAATATATTGCCTTGGCGACATTGTGCACAATCAAATGGAAGTGAAGCGGCTCGAAGATCTGGGGCTAATTACTATCAATCACGAGCTTTTTTTTCAACTAAAAGACTGCAAAGTGCTGCTCCGCGCCCATGGCGAGCCGCCTAGCACTTATGAATATGCCCGAGCCAACAACATCGAACTTATCGACGGCACTTGCCCTGTGGTGCTGCACTTGCAGCGAAAAGTGCGCGAGGGCTATGACGATATTCAGCAAAAAGAGGGGCAAATTGTGCTGCTCGGGAAAGTGGACCATGCGGAAGTGAAAGGACTCAATGGGCAGACCGATAATCACGCCATTGTGATTGAAAATGATGCCGATATTGAGCTGCTCGACCCCACAAAACCGACCATCGTCTTTGCGCAAACCACCAAAAGTCTCGATGATTTTCACCGCCTCAAAGAACGCATCGAGCAGCATGTGCACAATGCAGTTACGGTGAAAGACACCATCTGCCGACAAGTGTCGCACCGCATGCCAAGCGTGGCTGAATTTGCGCAGCAGCATGATGTGATTATCTTCGTGAGTGGCAAAAAAAGTTCCAACGGCAAGGCTCTCTTTGAGAACTGCCGAAAGGTAAATCCACGCACACACTTCGTTTCGCAGCTCTCTGATGTACGCAAAGAATGGTTTGAGGATTGCCAATCGGTGGGCATCACCGGCGCAACTTCTACGCCACAATGGCAGATGAAGGAAGTGGCAAGAGCAATACAGAGCCCCCTCCTAACTCAACAGCCCCCTCCCAACCTCCCCCGAGGGGGAGGAGTCCGAACCACAAAGATAGACAAATAAATATGAGTACAATTAATAACTCTGTGCCTTTACCCTCCCCCTTGGGGGAGATGGATGGGGCTTCTGTGCCTTTACCCCTCCCCCTTGGGGGAGATGGAGGGGGCTTGGGCTTCTTCGCAGAAATCATCCTCCCCCTTCCGCTCAGCGACACTTTCACCTATGCCATTCCCCTCACCATGCAGGCTGAGGCGCAAGTTGGCGTGCGGGTGCTGGTGCAATTCGGGCAGCGGAAATATTATTCGGGCATCATCTATCGCCTGCTCAATGAGCCGCCAAAAACAGGCTTTGAAATCAAAACGATTGAGGGAATCCTCGACGATTTCCCCATCATCACCCCCAAGCAAATGGAGCTGTGGGCGTGGATGAGCAATTATTATTGCTGCACTTTGGGCGAGGTGATGAAAGCCACGTTGCCTTCGGGATTGAAACTCGAAAGCGAAACCAAATTCGCCCTTCACCCCCACTTCGATGGTTTTGATGCACTGAATAATGAGCAATTTCAACTCGCTGAACTGCTGCAAAAAGAGGGGCTCAGCAATGTGCATGCCATTAATAAAGGGCTCGGCAAGAAATCTAGTCTGCCGCTGCTGAAAGAAATGTTGGAGCAAAACATCGTCTGCACCGAAGAAACGCTCAAATTTGAACCCACAAAAAAAACTATCACTCACATTCAGCTTGCGCCAGCCTTGCACGATGAAAGTGCATTGCAAGCCGCTCTCGACAGCTTGCAGCGAGCCAAAAAACAATATGAATTGCTGTGTTGCTTCCTTGCAGAAATCAACGAAAACCCACTCCTCGAAAAGAAACGACTGCTTGAAATCAGCGGTGCTTCGGATGCGGTGCTTCGGGAACTCTGCAAAAAAGAAATGCTGGAAACAGTGGAGGTGGAAACCGACCGGCTAGACTTGGATGAATATAACGACCTCCGCATTCATGAATTGAACGAGGCGCAGCAGCGAGCTTTCCTTGAAATCAATCGACTGAAAGCGGAGCGCAAGCCGATTTTGCTGCATGGGGTAACCTCAAGCGGCAAAACGGAAATATACATCAAGCTCATCGAGCAGTGCATCGCCGAAGGCAAGCAGGCTCTTTTCCTTGTGCCTGAAATCGGTCTGACCACACAGCTCATCATGCGGCTCAAAAAGGCTTTCGGCAATGATGCGGGCATTTATCACTCTCGTTTCAACGATGCCGAGCGAGTGGAGATTTGGAATAAAACATTGAGCGGGCAATATCGCGTGGTGATTGGTGCTCGTTCAGCCGCCTTGCTGCCCTTTCAGCAGCTGGGCTTGATTGTGGTGGACGAAGAGCATGAGCAATCTTTCAAGCAATTCGACCCCAATCCACGCTATCAGGCGCGCGATGTAGCTGTGGTGATGGCGCATCAGCATGGCGCACCGATGGTGCTAGGTTCTGCCACGCCAGCATTTGAAACGTATTTTAATGCGCTTGCTGGAAAATATTCGCTCGTAGAGCTGAAAGAAAGATATAATAATGTGCAGCTACCGCAAATTGTGCTCGCCGATGAGAAGGAAGCGGCTCGCAAGAAGGAGATGATTTCGATTTTCACCCCCGAATTGCACGCAGCCATTGATGAAGCGTTGAAAAATCGGAAACAGGTGATTTTGTTTCAAAACCGACGAGGATATGCGCCCTACATTCAATGCTCGCAGTGTGCGTGGATTCCGAAGTGCAAGAATTGCGATGTGAGTTTGACCTATCACAAGGGCTTGAACTATCTGAACTGCCACTATTGCGGCATGGGAATGAGCTATCCACAGGCTTGTCCGGACTGTGGAAATCCTGACATTGGCACACGTGGGCTCGGCACCGAAAAAGTGGTGGAGGAAGTGGAAAAACTATTCCCCGAAGCCCGTGTGAGCCGCATGGATTTCGACACCACACGAAGCAAAATGGCGTTTCAGAAAATCATTGGCGACTTTGAAAGTCATCGCATCGACATCCTCGTGGGCACACAGATGATTAGCAAGGGTCTGGACTTTTCAAACCTGCATGTGGTGGGCATTTTGAGTGCCGACCAGTTGATTAACTTCCCCGATTATCGGGCGCATGAGCGAGCTTATCAGGTGCTTACGCAAGTGAGCGGACGAGCCGGCAGGCGAAGCGAACAAGGATTGGTGATTATCCAATCTCGCCAAATCGACCACCCCGTGCTGCAAATGGTGAAGCAACATCATTTCACTGAACTCTTCAACCAAACCCTCGTGGAGCGCAAACTGTTCCGCTATCCGCCCTATCATCGCATCATCAAGATTGTGCTGAAACATCGCATCAAAGAGCGGCTCACCCCTGCCGCCAAAAATCTCGCCAATCGCCTGCGGAGATACTTCGGTGTGAATGTGCTCGGACCTGAATATCCACTGGTGGCACGCATTCAAGCGCAATATCAGAAGGAAATCTGGATTAAACTGCCCCGAAATGCGAATCTCGATGAAGCCAAACGAATTATCAAGGAAGAAATCACATTTCTGAAAAGCGAAAAAAACAATAGTGGACATACTATATATATAGACGTTGATCCGAATTAAATAAATTAGATAAATATGAAACTACAAGGACTTTTATTTATTGCAGTGGCAATGCTGATTAGCTCAAGCTGCAATTCCGACGAACCCGCACGCATGGAAACAGTGAGCTCTCACCAGCGCACCACCGTGGTGTGCAATCCAAAAAAAGGAAACAACAACTATCCCGCTTGGGCGGTCTTTCCCGACTCCAAAGAGAAAATCCGCCGCATCGTGATGCACCTCACACTCGGCACGCCCGACTCGCTCAAAACAGCTCACTGGGATTATTGCGATCATATCAACATCTTACGTGTAGGTGGCGAAAATGGAGAAACAAAAAACTATGAAATCGGACGGGTAATCACCCCCTACGGCAGACAATATGGCAAAGGCTGGGAGTTCCGCTGGTCGATTGATGTTACCGATTATTCGGAAATACTTCGTGATAGCGTGGAAATCGAATATGTGCACTCGGGCTATGAATCAACCGACTTAGGCTGGGCTGTGAGCATTGATTTCGACATTTATTATGGCACACCTCACATCGAGCAAATAGGCGTGGAAAAGCTGTGGTATGGCAATTTTGTGTATGGCGACCCAAGCAATCCGCTCAACGAGCAAGTGCCCGCTTTCGATTTTAATCTACCCACAGGTGCCGACATCGCTCGTGTACGCATACAACACACCGGACATGGCGCCGACCGCACCAAAGGGTGCAGCGAGTTTTGCAACCGATGGCGAACGCTCGCCCTCGATGGCGAAATCGTGCAAACCAAAGATCTCTGGAAGAAATGCGGCGACAATCCGCTCTACCCCCAATCGGGCACATGGATATTCGACCGTGGACTGTGGTGTCCTGGCGATGTGCAAGAACCCGACATCACCAACACCTATCCGAATAAAGCAAGCAATAAGCACCAATTGGTGCTCGACATGGAGCCTTATGTAACTGAAAACCCAAAGCAGCCCAAAGAGAATATCCGCTCGATGATGTTCTATTACAAATCTCCCGAAAACAAAAACGACGTGCTGCTCGAAGACATCTTAAAGCCCAACAATGACCCCTTTTATAATCGCTTAAATCCCGCTATTCATCAGCCTAAAATTAAAATCCGAAACCTCGGAAGCGACACGCTACGCACGCTGACCATCAAATACCACACGCTCATTGAGGGACAAGCAATGAACCAGCAGGAGTTTCAATGGTCGGGCAAACTCGCCTATTATGAAAGCGCTATTATCGACCTCCCCGGGAAAATATACATCGACCAATCTAAAGCCAATAGCTTTGAGGTGGAATGCCTGAACCCCAATGGCAAAAAAGACGCTTGGAAAGCCGACAATAAAAAAGTGGTGCCTTTCGATGCTCCGAAACAAATGCCCTGCTCATTCATCATCGAATATAAATCCAACGGAAATCCCGAAGAAAACTTTATCGAGCTGACCGATGCCGACGATAAAATGCTCTTCAGCAAAATGCCCGAGGAGGTGATGCCCAACATGCTTTATCGCGACACAGTGCACCTAGCCGATGGCACTTATGCCGAACTAAACCTCATCGACACCAAAGGGCAAGGGCTCTCTTTTTGGTATCTCACTCGCCAAGGATTTGGATCGCTACGCCTGCTCGACCTTAACGGAAAACTGGTGCATGTCTTTGAATCCGACTGCGGGGTGGGCGAAAAACTCGCTATCTATGCCTCGAAAGATTTCGACAATAGCCGCATCCGAGCAAACTATTGCATCGACTTATTCCCACGAGCCACCGACTCAACTTTCTCCCTTTTCGTCCATTCCGACACTCCCGAGTCGAAAATGGAAGTGCGCATTTCTCGTGATGGGAAACTCGTGAAATCGCATAAATACGACCGCATGGATAAGCACGAATACAGCTATGACATCAGCAAGTGGAAAGACGGCGGATATGTGGTGGAGATGTATATTGATGGAAATCTTCGCTATCGAAATGGCGTGCAGAAAAAGTAAATGACGAACTAAACTATTGCCTAATTGTTAATTCCCACGGGGAAAAACAAGAGGCTTTTTATAGGCTTCGGAAATAAACTTACTTTTGAACGGTTTTAAGGGGACTTCTAAATAACAGATTAATAATAAAAGACAATACCATCATGACACAAAAAACATTACTCATGATTCTCGATGGCTGGGGCATTGGCAACGGCTCGAAAAGCGATGTGATTGCAAATGCAAACACTCCTTTCATGGACTCTCTTCTGAAAGAATATCCCAACTCGCAACTCCTCGCCTCGGGCGAATCGGTGGGCTTGCCCGACGGACAAATGGGAAACTCCGAAGTGGGACACCTTAATATTGGCGCTGGTCGTGTGCTTTATCAAGACATGGTGAAAATCACCAAAAACATTCGTGAGAACACCCTCAAAGACAATGCGCAATTGCAAAAAGCTTTCGGCTATGCCAAAACGAACGACAAAAAAGTGCACTTGATTGGATTGATTGGAAACGGTGGTGTACACTCGCTCAGCTCGCATGCCATTGCACTCTGCAAACTAGGCACTGAAATGGGCGTGAAAGATATTTTCGTGCACGGATTGGCTGATGGTCGCGACACTGACCCCAAATCTGGCAAAGGTTTTGTGGAAGAGTTTATGAATGAAATCAAAGGCTCAAATGCTAAATTTGCTTCCCTAATCGGTCGATATTATGGCATGGATAGAGATAAAAACTGGGACAGATTGAAACTCGCCTATGACCTTTACACCAAAGGCGAGGGCGAACAATCGACCGACTTGCTCGCTTCCATCCAAGCTTCCTATGATGCTGGCGTAACCGATGAGTTCTTCAAACCAATCGTGATGATGGAAAACAATGCGCCTGTGGCTGTGATTGAAGAGGGCGATGTGGTGATTTGTTTCAACTTCCGCACCGACCGTCTTCGCCAAACCACAGTGGCATTCACACAGCAAGACTTGCCAGAAGCAGGCATGAAAACAATGAACGTAGAGTGGTACACCATGACACAATACAACGCTGAGTTTAAAGGTGTCAATGTGATTTTTGAAAAAGAAAATCCCGCCAACACCATGGGCGAAATCGTGTCGAAAGCTGGATTGAAACAAATTCGCATTGCTGAAACCGAGAAATTCGCTCACGTAACTTTCTTCTTCAATGGTGGACTAGATGCAGAGTTTCCCGGTGAATCACGCATCTTGATTCCTTCGCCTAAAGTGGCTACCTATGATTTGCAACCTGAAATGTCGGCTATCAAAGTGAAAGATGCTATCATTCCAGAACTAGCGAAAAAAGAAGCCGACTTCGTGTGCCTAAACTTCGCCAATAGCGATATGGTGGGACACACAGGTGTTTATGAAGCAATCACTAATGCGGTGGAAGCCGTCGATGGTTGTGTGAAAGAAGTGGTGGAAGCCGCTCGTGCCAACGGATACAACGTGCTGATCATCGCCGACCATGGCAACGCCGACAATGCACTCAATGAAGATGGCTCGGTGAATACGGCTCACTCGTTGAACCCTGTGCCTTGCATCTATGTGAGCGATGACAAAAACTTGACCGTGGAAAACGGTGTGCTTGCCGATGTTGCTCCTACCCTGCTTGCCGAAATGGGCGTTGAAATCCCTGCGGAAATGAGCGGGAAAGTGCTCATTAAAAGGTAAAAGATAAAAGGTGAACAGCATTGTTCACCTTTTTTTTGCTCTTCCCTCTTCCCTCTTCCCTCACTCCACATCAATCCGCACCCCCATTTGGAAATTGAAATTGAAAGGTCGCTCTTTGCGGATAGTCGGAATAACGCTGCCATCATCGAAGAAATAAGCCACACCAGGCTCGGCAAATAGCTTCACCTGTGGAGCAATATTCACATCGACCCCCACCGACAAGGCGGTGGAAAACTGAAGACGTTTATTCGGAAGTTCCATCATGTGATTACCTCGCCACAGCTCACCTTTCACTTGCCACTCGGCGATGAGTCCGGCACTCGCATAAACACAGGTTTCCTCATTGATTGCCCAAGCATAAATTCCCTTCACGGGCACACCCAAATAGTGCAACTGCATCTTCAATTGCCCATCGGCAGCCCCAAGGTAAGTATAACTCACCCCCGATTCAATGCCCCAATTTTCATCAAGCATCTTGCGGGCGGTCAGCAACAAATTCAGCGGCATGCTGAATGAAAAATCAAGATCATGATTCGCCAAATACTCTAATCCCGACAGCTCCTGCACCGCTGAGCTAGCCGTGATAACGCTCCTCGTCCGCATCTGCAAACCATTATTCTGACCACTCGATCCCTGCATTGCGCTTGAGCGCGACGCATTCACGCCACTGCTGAAATTATTCCCATTCATTGCCAACACCAGCTCGAAGCCAGACTCTTCCTCCTCTTTTTCCTTTTCTTCGGAAGCAAACATGCGGCGCATCTGCTCTAATTCTTGTTCTTCGAGCAGCGGATTCGACTCTTTCTCTGGCTCGTCTTGTACTTCCTCTGCTGGTTCTTCGGAAGTTTTATTTTCCATTTCATCAAGCAATATTGGCTGCCAATCCTGCAAGTTTGCTTCTGTCACTTTTAGTTCCATGTGCCAAACTTTATGCGCCAAGCTCCGCATTTCGCACTCCTCACTTCGCAGCTCAAGTTCAAGTTCTTCTTGCACTAGCTGAACCGGCGGAGCAGTTGCGGTGTCTTCTCGCACAACAGGAAAAATCAGCAAAGCCCCCAGCAGCATTGCAGCAGCCACACTCAACCACAAAACCAGTCCTCGCTTCCGTTTTTTGCGCTGCGCCTCCTGCTGAATCGACGCCCACAGGTCTTCACCCACACTATGTTTATAGTCGCCCATGCGCCCTTGCAGGTGCGACCGTAATTTATTATCTATCATCTTCCATCCTCCTCTAATTTACTTTTCAATGCCGTTGCCACCAAATCCTTTGCTCGGTGCAACCTCACACGTGATGCCGACTCGGTGATTCCCAATTCCTTTGCAATCTCTACATGTGGCATGTTTTCAAATAAAAACATATTAAACACAACTCCTAAGCGCTTAGGCAATTCCCCTACTGCCTGCACAATGTCGCTGTCCGACACTGATTCATAGACACTCAATTCTTGTTCTTCGGCTTCCAATTGAATTTCATCGGTATCTATATAGTGGATTTCTTTTCTCAGACTTGTGATTGCAACATTAACTACAATTCGACTAATCCATGCTTTCAACGCTCCAGCACCTCGATAATTAAAGCGATTTATCGAAAGAAGAATCTTCACAAAGCTATCGTGCACCACATCGCGCGCACGCTGCTCATCGCCCAAATAGCGCATGGCAATCCCCATCGCCAAAGGGGAATATTCACCGTAAAGTATTTTGAGAGCCTTCTCCTCGCCTTTCCTGCACCGCTCGGCTAATTCTTTTTCTTGCATTTTTCACATGTGTTTCTACCGCAATAAACACAAAAAAAGTGAGATGTTACACCATCTTTACAAATAAATCAATGACACCTCAGGTAATTACTTTGTATTTGCCCACTTTCAAGTTGGAAACTGCCCATATACATCGCATTTGCCTACTTTCGAGTTGGAAACTGCCCATATACTTTGTATTTGCCCACTTTCAAGTTGAAAACTGCCCATATACATCGCATTTGCCTACTTTCGAGTTGGAAACTGCCCATATACATTGTATTTGCCCGTTATCGAGTTGAAAACTGCCCGAAGACATTGTATTTGACTTCTGTCAGAAAAAAATATACTTTCACACCCTCTTCTTTGTAATTTCTATTGTTTTATTTATACCTTCGCTGTCAAACTCTCAATTTTAAAAGATAACGATGAAAAACTTTATGGATGATAACTTTCTGCTTCAGACAGAAACCGCTCAACAATTGTATCACAATCACGCAGCAAAAATGCCTGTTTTCGACTACCACTGCCATATCAACCCCAAGGATATAGCCGATGACCGTCAGTTTAAAACCATCACTGAAGTGTGGCTCTATGGCGACCACTACAAGTGGCGAGCTATGCGCACCAATGGTGTAGCCGAACGTTTTTGCACAGGCGATGCTAGCGATTGGGAGAAATTTGAAAAATGGGCAGAAACAGTGCCTTACACCCTGAGAAATCCACTCTATCACTGGACTCACCTTGAGCTTCGTCGTTTCTTCGGCATCGAAAAACTACTCAGCCCTTCCACTGCCAAAGAAATCTATGCGGAATGCAATGCCAAATTAAGCACCCCCGAATATAGCGTGCGTGGGTTAATCAGAAAAGCCAATGTGCACACCATTTGCACCACCGACGACCCTATTGATTCGCTCGAATATCATCGCCAAATCAAAGATTCGGGTTTTGAGGTGGCTGTGCTTCCAGCTTGGCGACCCGACAAAGCTATGGCTGTGGCTGATGTGCTCGCCTATAATTCCTATATTGACGCTCTGGGGAAAGCTGCCAACATTAATATCGACAGCTTTAAACAACTCATTGCGGCGCTCGACAATCGCCACGAGTTTTTCCACGCCAACGGATGCCGACTGTCCGACCACGGACTAGACACCGCCTATGCTGAAGAATATTCAACAACAGAAATCGAAAATATATTCCTGAAAGTGCGTGGCAAAAATGCTCTTTCTGAAGAAGAAACACTCAAATTTCAATCTTGCATGCTCTATGAATTTGGAGCGATGGATCACAAACGTGGATGGACGCAGCAGTTTCACATCGGACCGCTTCGCAATAATAACACACGCCTATTTAAAGCAGTGGGTGCCGACACGGGCTTTGATTCGATTGGCGACCTCTCAGTGGCGCAATCGCTTTCCAAAATGCTCGACCGCCTAGATGCGGAAAACAAACTTTGTCAAACGATACTATATAATATTAATCCACGCGACAACGAATTATATGCCACCATGGCGGGTAATTTCCAAGACGGAAGCGTGCCGGGAAAGATTCAATATGGCTCGGGCTGGTGGTTTCTCGACCAAAAAGACGGTATGACCAAGCAGCTCAATGCGCTTTCAAGCCTTGGTCTGTTGAGCCGTTTTGTGGGCATGCTCACCGACTCACGCAGCTTTCTTTCCTACACTCGTCATGAATATTTCCGTCGAACGCTCTGCAATCTGATTGGAAATGATGTGGAAAATGGCGAAATTCCTTACGATATGGATTTGCTGGGGGATATGGTGGAAAATATCAGCTTCAACAACGCAAAAAACTATTTCAACTTCTAAGAAAGAACATTTTTTTCTCTCGCTTAATTTGGATAACCAAAAATAATTGTAGATTTGCAATCGATTGCACAATCAGAAATATTATATCATTTAAAAGATACAGTTCCAATGAGTAAAAAAGTAGTAACATTTGGAGAAATTATGTTGCGCCTCGCAACACCCGGATACTTGCGCTTTGAGCAAGCCGACAATTTCACCGCCACCTTTGGTGGAGGCGAAGCCAACGTGGCGGTTTCACTAGCTAATTATGGTATCGACGTGGATTTCGTTACCCGACTTCCAAAGAACGATATCGGCAGAACTTGCATGATGGACTTGCGCAAATATGGCGTGGGCACCGACAAAATCATCTATGGTGGCAACCGCTTAGGCATTTATTTTCTCGAAACAGGTGCGGTGAGCCGTGCTTCAAAAGTGGTGTATGACCGCGCTCATTCTTCCGTGTCGGAAATAGAAGTGGGCATGATTGATTGGGAAAAAGTGTTTGAAGGTGCCGATTTCTTTCACTGGACAGGCATCACTCCTGCTATCTCACAAGGGGCGGCAGATGTTTGTCTGGAAGCCATTAAAAAAGCTAACGAGATGGGAGTTACTGTTTCTTGCGATTTGAACTATCGCAAAAACCTTTGGAACTATGGCAAAACAGCAGGCGAAGTGATGCCTGCACTCGTGGCAGGCACCGACATTGTGCTAGGCAATGAGGAAGACGCAGCAATGGTGCTCGATATTCACCCCGAAGGTGTCAATGTAACCGGAGGACATGTGGAAGGGGCTGCCTATGAGTCGGTGTCGAAACAAATCATGGCTAAATTCCCTCGTGTGAAAAAAGTAATCACTACGCTTCGTGGCTCAGTCAATGCCAACCACAACTCTTGGGCTGGCGTGCTTTTCGATGGCAGGACGCTTTACGAATCTCCTCAATACCAAATCACACACATCGTGGATCGTGTGGGCGGTGGCGACTCATTCATGGGCGGATTGATTTATGGTCTGCTGACTTATCCCAACGACGACCAAAAAGCATTGAACTTTGCCGTGGCTGCTTCTTGCTTGAAGCACACCATCTATGGTGATTATAACCGTGTAACGGTTTCCGAAGTAGAAAAACTAATGGGCGGCGACGCTTCAGGACGTGTTTCAAGATAGGGACTAGGGACTAGGGGCTAGGGGTTAGGGGTTAGTAATCTACGGCAATTAGTTGCGAAGCCCAACTCATAACTCATAACTCATAACTCATAACTCAATATTATGGCTCGTTTTACAAGAATTGATGTTGCAGTGGCAATGAAAGAAACTGGTGTAGTGCCTGTGTTCTACCACAAAGATTTAGAAGTTTGCAAAAATGTAGTAAAAGCTTGCTACGATGGTGGCATTCGTGTGTTTGAATTTACCAACCGTGGCGATTTTGCCCATGAGGTGTTTGCCGAATTAGTGAAATGGTCGGCTAAAGAATGTCCCGAAATGATTTTGGGCGTAGGTTCAGTTATTGACGCTCCCACGGCAGCTCTTTATCTTCAAATTGGCACTAATTTTGTGGTTTCTCCTGCTTTAGACGAGGAATCAGCAAAGGTGTGCAACAAGCGCAAAGTGGCTTATAGCCCCGGTTGTGGCTCGGCAACAGAAATTGTGAAAGCTCACGAACTAGGTGTGGAAGTGGTAAAAATCTTCCCTGGCTTACAAGTTGGCGGACCCGATTTTGTGAAAGCTGTGAAAGCTCCGATGCCCTATGCGTGCATCATGCCAACAGGAGGAGTTTCTCCTGATGAAGAAAACATGAAAGGCTGGTTTAAAGCTGGTGTGCACTGCGTGGGCATGGGCTCGCAATTGTTTCCAAGCGATGTGGTGGCTAATGGCGATTGGGCATTTATCACCCGCAAATGCGCCGATGCGCTAGCAATTGCTAGTCGCTACAAAGCATAACCCCTCCTTAAATCTCCTGCTTTGTGCTCAATTGGCATTGAGCACAAAGCAGGCTCAAACCAAACTGAAAAAAAGATGAAACATTTAAAAGCATTTCTAGTCCTACTTTCCTTGGTGATTATTTCTGGATGCAGCCACAACTCGAAGCACAAAGTGCTCAAGCTGGCTCATGGGCTCGACCCCTCGCACCCTGTGCACAAAGGGATGGAATTTATGGCTGAGCGATTAGCCGAAAAATCAAATGGCGAACTGACTATCGACATCTATCCAAGCGGTCAGCTTGGGTCGGAGCAGCAATGTGTGGAATTGCTCCAAATCGGCAGCCTTGCGATTACTAAGGTTTCAGCAGCGGTGATGGAGGGGTTCACCCCCGAATTTAAAGCCCTTGGCTTGCCTTATATTTTTCGCTCAAAAAATCATGTCTTTAATGTTTTTGATGGTGAGATAGGCAAAAATCTACTTCTCAGCACCGAGGCTTATTGGATTCGTGGACTTTGTTTTTACGATGCTGGTTTCCGCAGTTTCTACACCATCGACAAAGCAATCGACAGCCCCGATGATTTGAAAGGAAAGAAAATCCGCGTGATGAAAAGCCAAAGTGCAATGGAGATGGTCAAAGCTTTAGGTGGCTCTCCCACCCCCATTTCATGGGGTGAGCTATACACCGCCCTGCAAAGTGGCGTGGTGGATGGTGCTGAAAACAATCCGCCAAGCTTCTATACTTCTCGCCACTATGAAGTCTGCAAAGAGTTCTCCCTCGATGAGCATGCTTGTATTCCCGATGTACTCATCATCAGCACAAAGGTGTGGAACAGCCTCAGCGCAGAAGAGCAGCAATGGCTGCAAGAGGCCGCCGACGAGTCGGTGCCTGTGGAACGAAAATATTGGGCAGAATCAGAGAAAGAATCACTTGAGGCGGTTCAAAAAGCAGGCGTAAAAATCAGTTATCCAAATAAAGAATTATTCGCAGCTAAGGTTCAGCCACTCCTAGAGAAATATAAAGAAGACAAGGTGCTAGGCAATCTTATTCGACAAATTGAAGCTGTGGAAGACTAAGCTAAACCTATAAATATATGAGACAAAAAATTGATAAAACACTCGAAATTGTATTGGTGGCGCTGATGAGCCTGCTAGTCATTGATGTGATTTGGCAAGTGGTCAGTCGCTATGTCCTTTCTGCTCCTAGCTCGTTTACCGATGAGCTGGCAGGCTTCCTGCTTATATGGGTTGGCTTGCTTGGCTCCGCCTATGTGGCAGGCAAAAACGAACACTTGGCAATCGACCTGCTTCTTCAAAAAATGAATGCTAAAAACAAGCGCAACATGCAAATTGCCATCTACGCTATCGTGGGTGTTTTTGCGCTTTTCGTGATGCTAATCGGAGGTTCATGGCTGGTTTACACTCGCTTTTACCTCGAAGTTAATTCTGCAGCACTAGCCCTCCCTCTGGGCTATGTCTATTTGGTAGTCCCTATTAGTGGGCTACTCATCATTTATTATTCGATTGACAATTCACTAAACCTCAAAATTGAAGACTAATGGAATTTATTGGCGTAATTGTACTTGTAGTAAGTTTTATACTGTTATTAGTTGTTGGTGTTCCAATTGCTTTTAGCATTGGCATATCGGGAATACTCACCATGCTAGTTACCATCATGCCACTGCCCGCAGCAACTACTTTTGCTCAGCGCATGGCAACAGGACTTGACAGCTTCGCACTGCTAGCCATTCCATTTTTTGTGTTGGCTGGTAATATTATGAACAAGGGTGGAATAGCCATTCGGCTGATTAACTTTGCCCGTGTGGTCGTCGGACGATGGCCTGCGGGATTAGCCTTTGTCAATGTATTTGCCAATATGCTATTTGGCGCAATCTCTGGTTCGGCAGCTGCCTCGGCATCTGCCATTGGCAGCATCATGATGCCCGAGATGAACAAAGAAGGCTACGACAAAAACTTTAGCGCAGCGGTAAATATCACCTCTGCCACCACCGGACTATCCATTCCCCCAAGCAACATCTTAATTGTTTATTCTCTTGCTAGCGGTGGTGTTTCCATCACCGCCCTATTTTTAGCGGGATACATTCCTGGCATCTTGACAGGCATCGGGATTATGGGAATGGCATTGGCAATGTTCTCCCTCAAAAGGTTTGGCGTGAAAGGAATGATTGTGAATGTATCGAAATTCATTGCTGTTTTGCTCGCCTTATTGCTCTTTGCGATTGGAATTTTCCAAGTGAAATCGCTTGCTTCGCCGGAAGCTGCTACACTCATCTATGGCGGATTGTCAGCGGTATTTATCATCGGATTTGGAATATATGCAAGCAAACACAAGCAAGGCGCAAAGCATGCACTCCGAACTTTTCTCGACGCGCTCCCCAGCTTGATGCTCTTGGTGATTGTCATTGGCGGCATTGTGGCGGGATTATTCACCGCCACGGAAGCCTCAGCAATTGCAGTGCTTTATGCGCTAGTCCTCGCTTTCATCTATCGTGAACTGTCATGGAAAGATTTGCCCGATGTCATTCTACGCTCGGTGAAAACAACCTCTTTTGTGTTGCTCTTAGTGGCTACTTGCATCGGACTATCGTGGATTATGGCATATGAAAACATTCCTCAGAATGTGAGCGAAGCTTTGCTTTCGCTCAGTGATAATAAGTTTGTGATACTTCTAATCATCAACTTAATCTTGCTGTTTGTGGGTATCTTCATGGATATGACTCCTGCGGTGCTCATCTTTACCCCGATATTCCTCCCCATCGTAACCAATCTAGGACTCGACCCCATTCATTTTGGCATCATCATGGTGCTCAACCTAAGTGTTGGCTTGGGCACTCCTCCTGTTGGCTCTCTACTTTTCATCGGATGTAGCGTGAGTGAAGTCAAGATTGAAACAGTCATCAAGCCCTTGCTGCCGTTGTTTTTAATCATGATTATCACCCTATTGCTCGTAACCTATATTCCTGAAATATCGCTATGGTTGCCCCATGCTTTAGGATTCTGATTTATCCTCAGTGAGCAAAAAAAGCGGAATGATATAAATCTCATTCCGCTTTTTTGTGTCATTTTTGCTTATTCCTCAAATAATTCATTCAGCGCTGCATAGTAGTCTTCATGCCAGCCCTCCACAATGTTTTCATAAGCTTCATCGGGGATGTTTATTTGCTTCACTTCCATGCTTGTTCCGCCTTTATTCGGGTGCAACTTGATGGAAACAATCGACTGCTCCTCTTCTCCGAAATACCATTCTTGAACAATCTTCTTGTCTTTTTCAAACTCTATATTACGACCACAGATTGCTCCGTCCCACATTTCAAATTCGGTTTCGGGAGTAGTTTCCATCACGCAGTCCTCGCCTGTCCAAATCTCAATCATCACGGGGTTAGTCAGTGCATTATACACATCCGCAGGTTCAGCATCAAGCTGAAAATAAGCTTTAAAATCTTTCATGGTTATCTTTTAATTTCTCTTCGTTTTTTATAGCCTTTATCTAGTGAGTAGGTGAATCCGAGCGATATAAACTCTTTGAATTGCCACTTGGCTTTTTTAATTGCATTACCTTCCGCATCCACCTTTCCGGTGTCGAAAGTTACGTTGTCATCATAAAGCAAGTGAAGAATCACTTGTGTGGTCATAAACTCATTGATTTTAAAGTTGAATGTGTTCTCCCAATCAATGTCGTAGGCTTGAAACATGTTTTCATAGTCCATGAACATCTTATACTTGGTTTGGACATTCAGATTTTCCATCAGCTTCCGGCTATACTTCACATCAATGTTGAAACCAAGGTCTTTATAGCTTTTCTTGTCGGCATCCACCCCAAAGGTTGTTTGGTTATAGGTCGAAGTATCGCGCACCGACACCGTCTTCATGGTTATCGGAGATATGAATAGTGATAAATTCCCCCCCTTGAAATTGGAATCTTTATAATCCATACCGAGCTTAAACAACGTTTTCAGCGGAGCTAAAAAACCAGACTTCGGATTGTCTCTATCGGGATAATTATAGCTATTGAAAAGCTGCGTTTCCAAATCGACCTCCCCCGAGTAATACCAATTCTTCACCGCATTCAATCCGAAGTTAGATACAAATTCGAATTTATCTTCGTTCTTTTCAATCCCGCTACCACTCGGGTTGATCCAACCACTTCGCATGTCGAGCGTATTATTCCAAGTAATTTTATCCAAGGCATAATTGGCATGCCCCTTGAATGTCAGCAAGGTTGATAATGACGTTTCGCCACCCTTCACCCAATAATCATTCAGATAAGTTTGGTTTAAACCTAGATTAAAAACTGCGCCATACTTCCACGGCGTAATAATCTCATATCTTTTTTCGATTGCCGTTAGACTGTTGCTAATCCTTGGACTCCTTCCTAAATCAACCTCCCGATGCTTGCGCTCTTGAAAACGGTTCAGCGCTACCCCATCATCAATAAACATCATCATCGTATTTCGATCTTTCGAAAACACACGAACACCCAAGGAATCGCGTTGCTCATTCTTGATATAGAAGCGTGATGTGTAGGGCGAACTATTACTAAGTAAAACTTCGGTGGAATCTTCCATCGAATTGTATATCCACAACGACAATTGCTCTTGATTGACATGGTCGAGCAATATTCGCAAGCTCATATCAATCGAATCATTGACTTGCTTCATAACTTGGTCGTTATATCTGCTCAATGCTTTTTGATTTTTGCTTGCCACTTGATTGGCATATTTGCGCTGCTCTCCTTGTGAATAAACTGAAACCACCGATTCCCGATAAGCAATCTCCACGGAGTCTTTCACTTGAGCAAGTTGCTCGGCATTATACTCTTGTCTTGCTTGCTCCAAAATCACATTTCTCACACTGTCTTTTTGCTGCAATTGTTTCAGATCCACAGCTAAAAGATTCAGTTGCTTCATTTGCTCGTCGAGATCTTGCAAGCTGTCGGGCAGCGTAACATATTTCGTTCCTATTAGTTTCGAAGCTTCGCTAGGCATCAGCAATTCGACATTCAACTGCGCTTGCTCAATTAAATCTTGCGGAACTTTAATGCTGTTTATTTTAAAATTATCACGCACATTGCGGTCAATCTTTGCTTGTTCCTCTAGGATTGTCTGATAGCTGATGAAGCCCGGAGCATTTAAGCTGTCCGACATATTATCAATTGTGCGGAAAAAATAGCGATTGCTCGAAGTCTGATAATCATCTAGGCTTTTCAGAATCGTATCGACACGCTGGTCTTTCAGATAATGTACTAAGCTGCGCATCTTCAGCGCCACTTCATAATTCTGAGGATACCATTCGGAATATTGCCGCAGATAACGATTGATGTTTTCAACGCTCTCTCCTATTGAATCCTTCGGAGCAATATTCAGCTGTGCCAAAGACTCCGATGCGAAGCTTGCTAATAAAATTACTGAGAATAAAAATCGAAAAATCTTCTTCATAACTATCTTATTATAATGACCATGTTTTATAGGGATTGTTCGCAAGATATGAGTTGTGATATCGAGGGTCGCCCGACACTTCCTGCTCAATCCAATCGGGCAATAAAATCGCCTCTTCTTCCGACGCTAATTCGCATTCTGCAACGATTAAGCCTTCATTTTCGCCTGCAAACACATCAACCTCCCATTTTTTTCCCTCGTGCCAATAGATATGGCGCACTTTATCAATGCTTGCTCCTGCTGCAAGCTTCATCATCTGTTCGGCATCTTCAAAGGGAACTTCATATTCAAACTCTAGGCGTGAGATTCCATCGGTTTTTCCTTTCACTGTGAAATACGCTTTCTCATTCGCCAATCTCACGCGAATAGTTGTGTTGATATCGCTCGACAAATAAGCTTGAGCAATGCGAATTTGCTCCTTACTTTCGGGCTTGAAGCCTTGCTTCACTGTAAACTTTCTTTCTATTTCGACTGCCATTTTATTGACTAATTATTTCGTATTCATCAGCTGCATTCACTCCCTTTAGCCCAGCTCTTGAATAATAGGTTTCCAACACACCTTTGAGCTTCACTCGATAGCCTATCGAAGTTCCAGAGGTGGCACACAAGCCTAAGATATTGCGAATGCCTGCACTCGAATCGGGCAATTCCACGAAAAGCATATTGGAGATATTGGTTTCTCCTTTCGTGGAAGCAATCGCAATGTTGCTATCACTAGCTTCCAGATGGTTGATGATTACTGTATTTGAACCTTTGACATGCCCCACAATATAGCCTTCCACCCAAGCCTCCGAATTATCTTGCTTTGCTTGTGCCTCCTCCACGGTGTAGGGATTGAATAGACTTCCCTTATCAGCCACGGGATTATCTTCAACCAAAACACCATCATCGACATTCCAATCAATCAGCTGCTCGCCAAGGGTTGAATCGACAATGATATTGAACGATGAATCACCCGTATCGAGTGTTCCGCCTTCATAATTAAAACGAACCGTTACAAGCGTTCCTGCTTCAATCTCTTTGGTACTTTCATACAGATGTGATACTACATTCCCATCTTCTGTATAGCTCTTGACGACGGTCAATTTCTTGCCTCCCTCCACATAAATAGGCTTCATTGTGCTTGCAGAAACGGTTTTATCTCCAATGCTAAAGACATAGTCAGGATAGGCTAAAAGGAAATCATCAGACAAGTCGAAGACCACTTTCGAGGTGAGCAAAGCGGCTGTGATATCAACCTTTGTTACTTGGTCGGAAGTGATTGAGAAGTCTTGACTGCCGAAATAAATCCATGTTTCATCGAAGGTTGGAAAAGGAAAATCATCGGGCGAAACACTGTAAACTTTAATCTGATAATCACCTATCAGCAGCTCCACTTGGTCATTCATATCGCTATACACTTTCGGATATCCGCTGAGCAATTTACCACTACTTTGATAGATATAAACTAGAAAATTAGATGTTTCCACCTCTTTTTCACTCAGTGCGCCGCTCAATTCTTGAAGAGCGTTCACCGAAGTTTTCAATTCTAAATATCCATTTAAGACAATTGCATTCGTGCTAAATTTACACGCTTGAAAAACAAGTGCGAGAAGCAAAAATAAAAATAATCGTTTCATTCCGTTGTTTATTGATGTGTTATCGTTGCTAAATAATCGTAATGCTCGCCCCTCTTCACCGATTCCACCTGCAATCCAGCCAACTCAGCATAGCTTTTCAGCAAGTCGAAATCGAGATAGAGCCACGGAAAGCTTTTGGAATATTTCCCCTTATAAGAGGTCTGATAAATCAACTCGCCATAATAGCTTCCTGCAATATTAATGTCCGCCGAGCCGTCTTCGTTTTCATACAAAAAGATGAGGTCGGACGAATCGATATAGATTTTCCCCTCGGGTTTGAGTAGTTCTTTGAGTTTTCGGAAGAAATTAGACAGATTGGCAATTGTACCTGCGATTCCCGTGCCATTCATGAGCAACAAGATAGTGTCGAAAGCTTCAGCTTCATATTGGAAGAAATCAGCCTGCACCACATATTGAAGTCCTCTATCTTTCAAGACTTCCACGCATCGTTTGCTTCTTTCGAGTGCGACTACTTCGCAGCCTTTTTCTTTCAGATAAATCGAATGACAGCCCGCACAAGCTCCCACATCGAGCACTCGCCCTGCGGCTTGCTTTAAGGCTAATTGTTCTAGCGGTGGCATTTCTTGGAAAGTGCGAAAGAAATAGGCACTGTGCATTTCATCATCATCAAAGTCTTCGGAATGCACGAAAACAGGGGTTGAATCTTGATTGAAATGATAGTTATACACCGCTTCACCTATTGGGTCGAAGTCATTCATTATTTTGTCGCTTAATTTGTTCGCCCAAAAATAAAGATATTATGCAAATTGACAATGCTCAAAGCTCAATTAATCGCTTGGGAGGCTTTGGAAGAACTTCCAAAGGCTGAAATGTTAATGAATTGGGCTTTCAAAAAAGCTTGAAAGCTCATTTCACCACTTCTCCCCCTTCACCCAATCCACCACAAACTTGGCGTTTTCAAAAGGAATATCGGGCAGGAATCCATGTCCGAGGTTGAATATCCATTTGGGGTTTTCATGGAAGAAAGCTTTGTATGTTTCGAGTATTTGCGCAATTTCTTCTTGCGAACGATAGAGGTAGCGAGGGTCGAGATTGCCCTGCACCCCTACTTCACGATGCACCATTTGGCGAGCTTCTGCTAAGGAAATCTGCCAATCAATGCTCACAAAGTCGCACAAATCAGGCGTTATCAGTTTAAATCCTGTGGAGAATCCTTTGGGGAAAAAGATAAATGGCGTGCCTGTGTTTCTCACTGCACGAGAGATTTTCTCCACCGCAGGCAAAAACATTTCTTGATATAAATCGGTGGGAATCAAGTTGGCGTGAGTCTCAAAAAGCTGAAAACATTGCACACCATGCTTCACCTGTTCCAGCGCATAGTGCACCGATAGGTCGGCAATAGCGTCAACCAATCGTTGGGCTTCTTTCTTGTGTTGAAAGATGAATTTTATGGCCTCAGGAAAAGCTTGGTTGCGGCTCAGACCTTGAATCATGTAGCACATCGTGGTAAGTGGAGCTCCACAAAAACCAATCAATGGCGTATCGCCTTTTTGACGTACAATTTCATCGATGTTCTTATATATATAGTCTAGCTTCTCGGGTTTGGGTTGAAGGACATCAAGCGGCGAGGCGTTTCCTTTCAGCGGATTGGAAAACACTGGTCCGGCATCGGTAAACTCTAAGTCCATGCCCATCGCCTGAGGAATCACCAGAATATCAGAAAAGAGAATAGCAGCGTCCACGCCCAAATCATCAATGGGCATCAGCGTTACATCGGCACAAAGCTTGGGGTCTTCCATCAGCTCGTGGAAAGTATAGCTTTCTTTGAGCGCACGGTAATTGGGCAATACTCGTCCAGCTTGGCGCATGAACCATACGGGCGGACGTTGAGTCGTTTCTCCTTGAAGGGTTTTTAGAAAGATATTCTCTGTGCGGAGTGCGAAGTGCGAAGTTCCCTGTTCGGAGTGCGAAGAGCGAAGTCTATTCATAACTCATTGCTTCTAGGAAATTTTGCAAATCTTCATCGGTGTGTGCATCAGAAATAAACAAGCACTCGAATTGCGAGGGCGCAATATAGAAACCTGCATTTAAAGCCTGTTTAAACACATCGGCATAGCGTTTGGTGTCGGAGGTCATGGCATCGTGATAGTTTTTCACTTCTTTAGCATCGGTGTAAAACAAGGTCATCAGCGAACCAATGCGATTCACTACGCCCGAAATGCCTGCTTTGGCAAGGTTTTTCTTAAATCCTGCTTCCACCATCGCTCCTTTGCGTTCAAGCTCTTCATAGATGCTTGGATTGCTTTTCAATGTTTCGAGCATGACAATCCCCGCTGACATGGCAAGTGGATTTCCCGAAAGCGTACCGGCCTGATAAACGGGACCTTCAGGAGCAAGGCAATTCATAATGTCTTCACGACCGCCATAAGCACCCACAGGCAATCCTCCACCGATGATTTTTCCTAGTGTGGTCAAATCGGGCATCACACCGAAATGTTTTTGCGCTCCACCTGATGACACTCGGAAACCGGTAATCACCTCATCGAAGATAAGCAATGCGCCATGCTTTTGGGTGATGGCTCGCAAGCCTTCCAAGAATCCTTTTTCGGGCAGCACCACGCCCATGTTTCCAGCCACTGGCTCCACGATGACCGCCGCTATTTGGTCGGCATGGTCAGCAAAAAGTTGCTCCACCGATGCCAAATTGTTGTATTCCGCTGTGAGTGTATCTTTGGCAGAAGCTTTGGTTACTCCCGGACTATCAGGCAATCCCAAAGTAATCGCTCCCGAACCTGCTTTGATGAGAAATGAATCGGCATGACCATGATAGCAGCCTTCAAACTTCACCACCAAATCACGCTTAGTGTATCCCCGTGCCAATCGGAGCGCACTCATGGTGGCTTCCGTGCCCGAGTTCACCATACGGACTTTATCAATCGAGGGCATCATCTCGCAGATAAGTTCTGCCATGCGTGTTTCCACTAGCGTTGGCGCGCCATAGCTGGTGCCAAGTTCGGCGGACTTTTGCACCGCCTCCACAATCGCAGGGTGTGCATGACCAAGAATCATCGGACCCCACGAAGATACGAAGTCCACATATTCATTATCGTCGATATCCCACACTCGACAACCTTTGGCTTTTTTGATGAACAATGGGTCGATACCCACACTCTTAAACGCACGTACAGGCGAGTTCACTCCCCCGGGAATTAATTGTTTTGCTTTTTGAAAGGCGGATGTGCTTTGGTTGATTTTTTTGGTCATGCTTGCTTTTATTTATATTGCCGAGCAAATATACTCATTTTATTAAAAAGACAATGGCTACCTTGCGAGCAGCCATTGTCTTTTTAATTATTGCGATTTATCGTGATGGATACTCGCCTATTCCTGCACCGAAGCTTTATCCCAATCCTCTTTCACCGAAGCAATAAACTTTTTACCGAAGATGATGCCCACGGAGAGTATGCCACCAAGGAAAGCCCAGATGATTACAACCAAGGGTTTATTGGGTGCTGATGGCTCATTGGGCAAGCGCACAGGCTCAATGATAGTAAACACGGGTGTTTCTTCTTTCACCTTGATTAAAGCCGATTCATATTGCTTTGCCAATTCCGAATAAATCGAAAACGCTAAGTTGTATTTTGTCTGCAAACGCTCCAATTCAGTCATTGCTAGAGCGCTGCTAACATTATGGTTGCGGTCGCGATAAGTCGCCAATTCATTTTGAGCATTTATAAAATCAGCTTCTTTCTCTTTCATTCGACCTTCCACAAACTGCAACTGGTCTTTGGCTTGCGCCACTTTGAAGTCGGTGATGTATTTTTGCAATAAGCTTTGCACTTGCTGCGCCACTTCTGCCGTCAGCACGGCATCACCCATGGTGATTGACACACTCACATACCCCTCTTTGTCGTTCACGTCTAATACTACTTGCTCCGAGACTGATTCAATCACCTTTTGCTCATCTTCGCTCAGGGCGAGGTAATATGCCTCCCCATTGTCCGCCATCTCTTCTTTCTCACCACGAATAGCCTTAATAATCACGCCTGGCAAGCCAATGGTGTATTTCTTTATCGAAGACAAAACACCCGGCTTGCTATATTCGGTGTAGTATTCAAACAAGCTCACGGGCTCATCCACATCAGGGCAATGGTATTTTGTGTGAATAAGCTCCAATTGAAAAGGAGCCGAACCCACAATCTTCGGATAGACCACTGGCATCAGTTCCGAGGATGTTCCCCCGATCGACACCCCCGCCATTGCGGCTAAAGCTCCCAAGTTGCCTGTTGAAGACTTCTCAGACACTTGCGGCATTAAGATTGTTGATACGGTGTATTCCTTTGCGCTAAACAGCGCAATGAAAATCCCAAATACAATAAAGATTGAAGTTATCTTGATTATAAACTTGCGTCTATCCCACAGATATCGCGCCAACTCAATCAAATCTATTTCGTCAGCCTCTGGCTGTTGTTGTTCTGTATTCATATCTTATAAAGCCCCTCCAACTCCCCCGAAGGGGGGAGGGCTAGAGGCATTGGGTTTATTATTTATTTCTATATTTTTGGTTCTAGTCCCTCCCCCTCGGGGAGGTTAGGAGGGGCTTCCCTATCTAAACACTGCTACTACTGAAATCGCAATTGATGAAATGGTGGAAGCCAATGCCACCCATGTGCTGGCGGGAGTTTTCTCGCGCTCAGGCTTGGCGGGCACAACAATCTGCGAACCAGGCATCACTGTGGGATAATTGCGATGGAAAAAACCTTTCGTTGATGCTGAGCTTCCGTTTGGATAAACCACAAAAGTCTTGTGCTTCTTCGCATTCTTCTCAAATCCACCTGCGGCGTCAATATAATGTTTCACCTTCTTGCCTTGATAAGCCAATCCCGATGGATTAAGCACTGAGCCATTCACCCAAATCTCCTCTTTTTTCACAGGGATCACAATCTCATCACCCTCTTTCAAGATGTAATCCACCTCTGAGCCCGGGCTTTTCATGATATTCGCCAATTGAAGTTCAAGCAATTGGTTCATCTCTAGTTTCACTTCAATATCTTCGTCAGCACCTTCTTTGTGCGAATTGATTTTGCGAACCATCTCTTTCTGACGCTCATCCAATCCACGGTTCATATACGCTGCGTCAGGATAAGCAAAATCTGTCAATCCACCTGCACGCTCAATCAAATCCGAGATACGCTCATCACGGTTACTGATGACATACTTGCCTGGATATTTCACCTCGCCCGAAATTGTAACGGTGCGTTGAATTTCATAAGAAGGAGCACGACGAATATAAATATAATCATAAGGCATCAGCTCAAACTCAGCATCTTCGCCTGAAAGCGTCAAATCACGATTTACTTCAATGGTGAAAAGATTCACCGACTGCTTCGTTACCTCGGCGGCTTCCTCATAATTCAGGCGACGCGCCACCTCAATGCTAGCCTCGCTAGCCGATTCTGTCATGCCGCTAGCGAGCAAGATTAAATCTTTCAACTTCATTTTCTTCTGAAATGGAAATGTTCCAGGCTCAAGTACCTCCCCCTCAATGCGCACATATTTTGCTTCGCCCACATCAAAGATACTCTTAATCAGCACTTGGTCTTCGGATCTCAATTGCACATCGAAAGAACCATCAATCACTTGCTGCACGTCAAAAGGAAGTATTTCAGGAAAACGCTTGTCATCAAGACGAGTAATCAAACCTCGATTGGCATAATAATTTGAAATTACCCCCCCTGCTTGAGCTATCAATTCCGAAAGCTTCATGCCATCTTTCAATTCATAATCGCCAGGCTCATAAACGGCACCTTCGATTTTCACGGCATTGGAATACTCCAAATAGCGTTTGTTCACATAGATGTTATCGCCATTGCGCAATTCACAGCTGGCAATATCTTTCACATTGATAGTCATTTGCTCAAAGCCACTTTCTGAAAGACGCTTAACATTCACTTTCTCGGTGATAGCTGCGGCATCAGAAAAACCACCGGCATAGTCAAACAAATCAGCGAGGGTTTCGCCTGCTGCCACTTCAAAGATTGCATTGCGCTTGAAGCCTGTCGAAGTCGTTACTTTAGTAGTATAGACTGGAATATAAACAATATCTTGGTCACGAAGGTTGATATTCGCTTCCGCATTTTTATTCAGCAGATAATCATAGACATCCACCGTTTGAATCACCTTATTATTGCGAATCACTTGAATATTTCGGAACGAGCCGTTTTCATTCGGACCACCAGAAAGGAAAAGGGCGTTGAAGACCGAAGCCGTTCCAGGCAAAGTGTAGGTGCCTGGCATGTTTGATTCGCCCACGATGTTCACTTGAATAGATCTTGTTGAGCCCATCGTTACTTCAGCAAATGTCTGCGGCTCGCTGCCCTTCATATCACTATATATGGCAGTCAGCTTAGAAAGAATGTTTGCACGCACCACGCGAAACTCCTGCCCTGCCACCGAGAACACGCCCACATTAGGAAGATTCACCGTGCCACTTTTGGAAACAGGCAGCGAAAAGTTTTGCTGACTATTTCCCCACACCACCACCGAGAGTTCATCGCCAATGTTCACCACATAATTCATTGGCACGGGAATGCTCGACGAAGGGTTGAAGGTGAGGTTTTTAGAGTTGAAGAGCGAATGCCCAAAGATATTGCTTTTTTCAGCAGCTGTAACCACTCGTTTTTGCACCACCACATCCGTAGCATCGTCATCCACTGCCACTTCTGTTGATTCTTGGTCGGCAGGAGCTTCCGCCGCTGGCTGATAGAGCTTTGTTTTGAGCTTCATGATTTGGGTTTCTGAAGCTCCCCGAGCTTTTGCTAATTCTGACGCCTGCTCGATGGTGAGTCCTCTATTGTTAATTTCCTTTCGGATTTTCTCCACCTGAATGTCGGTTAATTTATCCACATCCACTTTGTGAATATCTTGGAGGGATTGTGCTTGCACCATCGACACACTCGACAGTAGAGCGATGACAAAAGCGAATAGTAAACGTTTAAGCATGTTTAAAACTTTGATAGATTATATTTGTGTATGTTACAGCGGGCAAAGATAGTTTTTTTTACAATTTACTCCTACTGCATCGCCGAAATTCTGCCAAACAAACGGCTGTTGCTATGCCAACGTTAAGAGATTCACTTCCGCCATGGGCATAAGATGGAATGGTGATGCGTTTGGCTAGTTGTTTTTCGGTTTCTAGGCGAATGCCATTGCCCTCATTGCCCATCACGAGCAAGGACGATTTGGCAAGTTTGATACTATATATATTGTCTCCCTCCATGAATGTACCATAGGAAGTAGTTCCTGCTGCGGAAGCCCGAGCAAGCAATCGAGGCAAATCCACGTAATGCATATTCACTCGAAAGATTGCTCCCATGGTGGCTTGAATTACTTTGGGATTGAAGCAATCAGCCGTGTCGAGTGAACAATAGATGTTTTTCACCCCAAACCAATCGGCGGTGCGAATAATCGTACCCAAATTCCCAGGGTCTTGGATTCCATCGAGTGCCAGCGAAAGCCCCTCTCCCACTTCGGACAAAGCTGCTTCTGGCATCTCCACCACCGCCAAAGCTCGCTGGGGCGATTGCAAGGTGCTTATTTTCTTCATCTCGGCATCATCCACCTCAATTAATTCAGGCTCACCGCTGAAATCCAATTTATTTTCCATGATGAAATCCAAGCGTGCACAGACACTACGCACTGCAAAGCTCGATTGCAAAGCTTCTTTCACCAGCTTATCGCCTTCCACCAAAAAGACGCCCTCTTGGTCGCGCCCTTTCTTGCGGTGAAGCGATTGAATATGTTTAATTTTATTTTTGCTAATCATTAATAGGACTGATTTCAAGCTCTTTTTCCCGACCAAATACCCGCTTAAAAGTCAAGTCATCTGAGGGGTCTAAATACGATATGTTATTCCAGCTTTTATTTCAGATGCAAAGGTAATCCTATTTTTCAAAAAGCCCCTCCCATTTTCAAAACAACTCAAATTGCCCCAAATAAAAAGAGAATATTCTTCAATCAAAAATATTATCTTTGTCCACGATTTTCAACAAGAACACCATTCTCCTAAATCAAAAAACATGCAAGACACCACCATATGCGCCATTGCTTCCTCGCCCGGCACGGGAGCAATCGCCACACTACGACTTTCAGGAAACGAGGCTATTACCATTACATCGAAAATATTTCGCTCGCCTAAAAAAAACAAACAATTAAGCGAACAGCTCGCCAACACAATTCACTTCGGAATAATATTCGATGGCGAAGAAGACATTGATGAAGTGGTGGTTACCTTATTTCATGCGCCCCACTCCTTCACTGGCGAAGAGGTGGTGGAAATTTCTTGCCATGGTTCGGTCTATATTCAGCAGCGGATTTTGCAATTGCTGATTGACCGTGGCGCAGTGATGGCTCAGCCGGGGGAGTTTACACAGCGGGCTTTTCTCAATGGCAAGATGGATTTGTCGCAAGCCGAAGCGGTGGCGGATTTGATTGCATCGAGCAATGCTGCCAACCACCGAATGGCATTGAAGCAGATGCGCGGTGGATTCTCACAGGAGATTGCAGCACTTCGCGAACGGATGTTGCATTTCATGGCGATGGTGGAGCTTGAGCTCGATTTTAGCGAAGAAGATGTGGAGTTTGCCAATCGGCAGGAGCTGCTGAAACTTTGCACCGAGATTGAGGCTCATATTTCTGGTCTGGCAGATTCTTTCAAGCTTGGCAATGCACTAAAAAACGGTGTGCCCGTGGCGATTGTGGGCGAAACCAATGCTGGAAAATCCACCCTGCTCAACGCCTTGCTCAAAGAAGAAAAAGCCATTGTGTCGGACATTCATGGCACTACGCGCGATGTGATTGAAGATGTGATTAATATTAATGGCACAAGCTTCCGATTTTTCGACACCGCTGGGCTTCGCGACACCGAGGACGAAATCGAAAAGATTGGCATCGAGCGAAGCTACACGAAGCTCAGCCAAGCAGAAATGGTGCTGCTGGTGGTAGATTTCACTAAGTCGATTGCTGAAATCACTGTCCACATTGAAAACATTCGAGCGCGAATCAATGAGCAACAACTCCTCATTGTGGCAAACAAAACCGACCGAGTAACTCGCGAGAAACTATCTTCATTCATGCTTGATTTGAGCTTGGCTCACAACGAACACCTCGTATTTATTTCCGCCAAGGAGAAGCAAAATCTTTCGGAATTAGAAAACCTGCTTCTCGAAAACAGTCCTCTCAATCAGTCGGAAGGCAACGATATTATTGTGAATAACATTCGGCATTATGAAGCGTTGAAGAATGCACAGACTGCCATCCGTCGGGTGCTTGATGGGCTTGCTCTTGGCATTAGTGGCGATTTCTTGGCGCAAGATATTCGAGAAGCAAACCACACACTGCAAGAAGTTACAGGCGAGGCTGTTCATGATGAGGAAGTTTTAGGGCATATATTTTCACGCTTTTGCATCGGCAAGTAGCAGCCTGAATCCTCCAATCACACGAAGCATATGTGCTATAGAGTCGAAAACGTCCCAAAAACCATTTAGTGGAAGCGACCAAAAATGTTTTTTCTCCCAAAAACCATTTAGTGGAAGCCAGGTAAATCGCTTTTAAACTATAGAGGACTGTCTTTATCAGTGCCGCTTTGTGTTGTTTTGAAGATAGGAGAGCCTTTAGTAGTGCCACTCTGGGTTGTTTTGAAAATGGGAGAGCCTTTAGTAGTGCCACTCTGGGTTGTTTTGAAAATGGGAGAGTCTTTGGTAGTGCCACTCTGGGTTGTTTTGGAAATGGGAGAGCCTTTGGTAGTGCCACTCTGGGTTGTTTTGAAAATGGGAGAGCCTTTTTCAGTGCCAATCCCAGTCGTTTTGAAAATGAGAGAAGCTTTTTTTGCAAGTCATTTTCTCTTTAAAAAAGTAATCTAGGAGACTATCCTTCGACAATTCGCTATGCGGAACTATTCTAAATTAAAGGTTTTTATCGATCAAAATCAGTCGTTTAGAAAAAAACTTTGAATTTTTCTTGCTAAAAAAGTGCAGCTTAAAGGCGATTTACCTGTAGTGGAAGCGACCAAAAATGTTTTTCCTCCTAAAAACCATTTGGCGGAAGCACCTAAAATTACTTTATTTACAAATTCACTCTCCCTGAAAACCACCAATCACTTGTTCCACCACGCCATCACGCAGGAGCACTTTTTTGTCGGCATCAAGCAGATAGAATGACGGAATGGCGCGAATGGCATAGAGCTGGTCTTCCACCACCAAATCTGCCGACGCATCATAGGCATTAATCCACGTGCTCGGCATCTTTGGCGCATTTTGCTTCCATAGCTCAATTTCGTCATAGACATACATGGCGAGGATAGTCATCTCTTTTTCGGCAATCAATTTATTAATTGTTTCAGACTCCATTAGCTTCTTTTTAGATTCCAGACAGTCGTGGCAGTCAGGATTATAGAAGAACACGAGTGTGAAATTCGATTGAATACTGTGAAGCTTACTTGTCGTCCCGTCAGCTTTGGTGAAGGTGAAATTTGCCGCCACACTCCCCACTCTATTCTTATTCACCATGTCGAGCTGATAATAATAGCGTGATTTATAGATTTCTTCCACATCAGGGCTTGCAATCAAACTAGCCAACACATAGGCATAATGCTCCTCATTGCGCAAAGGCGAATTGGCATCGAAAAGATAATGGTCGAACTGATCGGCAAACCAATTAAATCCCTCCTTCTGAATAGCCATGCGCTTGATCAGCGGCTTTAGACTAGTTTCAATCATTGCAGGCTTAGCATAGTTGAAAAGATCAAGATAGTCCACAAAAGCTTGTTCAATTTCAGACTTTGCAATCCATGCCGTGTCGGCAAAATTCAAGTTGTCCCAATAGTGCATAAGCATATACTCTAGGCGTGCATCGGGGTCGGCAATAGCCATCGGAATGCTGGGTGGAGCAAAAGCGGTGGGAGCTTTGGGTTTTTCTTGCTGCGCACGACATGAAGAGTGAGCAAACACGAGAAAAAGCAATCCCAAAAGAAGGGCAATGGTGTGTTTCATGAGATATGTATTAAGGTCTGCAAAATAAGTCTTTAAAATGCAGAATTGCAAATGCAATTGCGCTGGAGTCGTTGCCACAGATTAATTTCAAGCGTAAAATAGCATAAAATATAAAAATAGTATTCCATATTTCAATCGAAGACTTATCTTTGTGCCATGCTAAAAAGAATATACACCTTAATCATATCGGCTTCGTTGTTTTTAGTCTTAGCAACTAGCTGTGGCGAATATCAGAAAGTCTTGAAAAGTTCTGATTACGAATACAAATATAAGAAGGCTAAGGAATACTACGAAAAAGGAGAATATGTGCGAGCATGCGACCTTTATCGAGATTTGGTGAATGTCTATCGCGGCACAAGCAAGGCCGATGAGATTTATTTTTTCTATGCCCAAAGTTATTATGAGTCGGGCGACTATATGCTGGCGGGGCACTGGTTTCGCACTTTGGTGAATGAATATCCACGAAGCAGCTATCGCAAGGATGCGCAATACATGATTGCCACTTGCTACTACGACGAATCGCCAAGCATCCGATTAGACCAAACTGTAACGAAGAAAGCTATTGATGCCTATCAGATGTATGTCAATCTTTTTCCTGCGAGCGACAAGGTGATTGAAGCCAACGAGAAAATTGATGAGCTCCACGACAAACTAGTCTATAAATCTTTTCTCACCGCTAAGCTGTATTATGATTTAGAAAACTACAAGGCATCAACCATCGCTTTGGAAAACTCCTTAAAAGAATACCCCACCAGCCGCTATCGCGAAGAATTAATGTATATGTTGCTTCGCTCAAAATACAACCTTGGGGTGCGAAGTGTGGAAAATCTGATGGAACAACGCTTAAGCTCGGCGCTTGATGAATATTACACTTTTGTGGATTCTTATCCTGAAAGCAAATATCGAAAAATCGCCGATAAATACTATGAAGAGCTATCAAAAAAACTGGATTATCATAACGACGAAATTTAATTATACGAATTAAAAATGGATTTCAAAAAAGTAAAAGCAGAAGGCACAACAGTGCCAAGAAATTTGGAAGATTTAGAAGCCGAAACAGGAAACATCTATGAAACAGTGATGATTCTTGCCAAACGTGCCAACCAAATTTCATCGGAAATGAAAGAAGAGTTGAATCAGAAGTTGCAAGAGTTTGCTTCGTATAATGACAACTTGGAAGAGGTGTTTGAAAATCGGGAGCAAATTGAGATTTCAAAATACTATGAGCGCTTGCCCAAACCAGTATTGATTGCTTGCGAAGAGCTAAACAAAAAGAATATTTATCACCGAAACCCTACAAAAGACTAGGGTAGAAAGAAAACTACCTGAATGAGACTAGAGGGTAAAAATATTGTGCTAGGTATCACCGGAAGCATAGCCGCCTATAAAGCGGCTATGCTTTTGCGCTTATTGGTGAAAGAAGGGGCACAAGTGCAAGTAGTGATGACTCCTGCGGCGAAGCAGTTCATCACTCCCGTAACCATGAGCGCCCTATCGGGGCGTCCTGTGGCTTCCGAGTTTTTCTCTGCCAATGATGGCACTTGGCATTCGCATGTGGATATGGGGCAATGGGCGGATTTGACGCTGATAGCTCCGATAACAGCTGCCACTATCGGCAAAATGGCAAACGGCATAGCCGACAATCTGCTCGTTACGACCTATCTGTCGGCGAAAAATGATGTCATGCTTGCGCCCGCCATGGATTTGGATATGTTTCAGCATCCTTCCACGCAAGAGAACATGAAAAAGCTGCAAGCTTTTGGCAATATCATCATCGAGCCCGGCGATGGCGTGCTCGCAAGCGGTCTGCACGGCAAGGGACGCATGGCTGAGCCTGAAGCTATTGTTGATGCCGTGGTGGCGCACTTCGATTCAAAAAAAAAACTCCAAAATAAACGTTTCCTCGTAACTGCGGGTCCCACGCATGAGCGCATCGACCCGGTGCGCTTTATCGGCAACTACTCATCGGGAAAGATGGGATATGCCCTAGCGGAGGAATTGGCGAGTCAAGGAGCGAAAGTCGTATTGGTGAGTGGACCAGTGAGCATCAAGCTCCAATCAACAAAAAACATCGAACTAATCCCGGTGGAATCGGCACAGCAGATGAAGGAGGCTTCGGAAAAGGTCTTCCCCACTTGCGATGGCGCAATCCTATGTGCTGCCGTGGCTGATTATCGTCCGGCGCAAGCTTCCGAGCAAAAAATCAAACGAGAACATCAAGCCAACATGCACATTGATTTGGTGCAGAATGACGATATTGCAGCTCACTTGGGCACAATGAAAACAACATCGCAAGTGCTTGTGGGCTTCGCCCTTGAAACTCAAAATGAATTGCAAAATGCGCTAGCTAAATTACAACGTAAAAATCTAGATTTTATAGTTTTAAATTCGCTGCAAGATGAAGGTGCTGGCTTTGGGGGCGACACCAACAAGGTGAGCATCATCGACCACAAAGGAAATACGCAACAATTCCCGCTGAAATCAAAAAAAGAAGTGGCAAAAGATATCGTTAATACAGTAATTGGCAGTAATTAGGTTAATATGAGAAAACTTGGTTTAATCTTATCGTTTTTAATCTTATCGTTTGCCTTGCAAGCGCAGGAGTTGCGCTGCAATGTAGCGGTGAATTATAATAAGATTAAGTCCGCCAATCCGAACACTTTTAAGGAGATGCAGACGGCGCTCACGCAATTTATGAATGAGCGCAAATGGACAGCCGATGTTTTCGATAAATCGGAACGGATAGCTTGTAATATTATGATTCAACTCGAAGAGCAGATAGCAACCAACGAGTTTAAAGGAACGGTGAATGTGCAGATGAGCCGCCCAGTGTATAATGCAAGCTATGAAAGCCCCGTGCTCAACATCAAAGACAATAACTTTCATGCGGTCTATTCCGAGTTTGAACCTTTGGTTTATAATGAGTCGTCGAACACCAACAACCTCACGAGCATCTTGGCATATTACGCCTATATCATTCTAGGGATGGACTATGACTCTTTTTCGCCCAATGCGGGTGCGCAATATTTTGAAAAGGCTATGCAAATTGTGAATGATGCTCAAAGTACTTCCTATGCAGGCTGGAAATCCTATGAAAGTGAAAATAACCGCTATTGGCTAGCGGAAAACCTGACAAACAAAGCCTACTCGGCATTTCGACAGCTCACCTATGACTATCACCGAAAGGGGATGGACTTGATGACTGACCGCCCTGCCGACGGCAGAGCTAGCATTGCCGATGGTGTGGTCAATCTTGTGAAACTTTATCGCACTCGTCCAAGCTTATATCTATTTACCATCTTTTTTGATGCCAAAGCCAATGAGCTGCTCCAATTGTTTGCCGAGTCGCCTGCGATCGAACTCGACCGCGTGGTGAAAGCATTGGTGGAGATGAATCCTAGCAACAGCGCCCGATATCAGGCGCTAAAAGAAAAACAAGCGTTTTAATTTATAACATCCGTATAGTCGTGCTTCAAGAACTACACATTTCAAACTATGCACTCATCGAAGAGTTGCATATTAATTATCATCAGGGATTCAACATCATCACTGGGGAAACCGGTGCTGGCAAGTCGATTATCCTCGGGGCGCTCGGACTAATTATGGGGCAGCGTGCCGACTTGTCGGTCTTGCGCCATGCCGACCAGAAATGCACTGTGGAAGCTATCTTCGATGTGCAGTCGCTCCAGCTCGAAGAGCTGTTTGAGGAAAACGAGTTGGACTATGAGGCACAGGCGATTATTCGCCGTGAAATCACTGCCAATGGCAAGTCGAGAGCGTTTATTAACGACACACCTGTAACACTGAAAGTGTTGCAGGAGGTGGCTTCTCGCTTGATTGACATCCACTCGCAACATCAGAACTTATCGCTGAGCGATAATTCTTTTCAATTGAATTTAGTCGATTTGGTGGCTGGCAATGCCAGCCTACTGACCATCTATGCCGATAAATATAAAAACTATCAGCGGCAAAGCCGCGCTTTGCAAGATTTGATTGCTCGTGCCGAGCAATCAAAAGGCGATTTGGATTATGTGCAGTTTCAGTTCAATCAGCTTGCTGATGCCCAATTGCAAGCCGAGGAGCAAGAAGAACTCGAGCAAGAGCAATCCACCCTCGAGCATGCCGAGGATATCAAATCCACCTTTGGTGGTTTTGCCGAAGACATGGAGCAAGATGAGTTCGGATTATTGGCTCGACTGAAAGGACATCTGGCGCAGTTCCACAAAATGGCAGAAGTAGTGCCCGCATCGAAGGAGTTGGCAGCACGTTTGGAATCATGCTACCTGGAGCTGAAGGATATCAATGACGAATGCAATGCCTTGGCAGAAGGGGTGGAATACAACCCCGAGCGAGTGAATGCAATCGCCGAGCGATTGGATTTAATCTACTCCTTGCAGCAGAAGTTTAAGGTCGATTCGGTGGCTGACTTGATGGTGCGCCGTGACGAATTTGAAAAACAGCTGAGTGATATTTCTTCTTTCGATGAAGACATAGAAGCCTTGCAGGCGCAAGTGCAAGATTCGCTGGCGGAGCTCCATGATTTGGCGGAGCAAATCAGCACCAAGCGATTGATGGCAGCGCCATCAATTGAAGAAAATATCGAAAGCGTGCTGCATCGCTTGGGCATGCTCAATGCAAGTTTCAAGCTTCGCTTCGCAAAGCTTGAAACTATCGGCAACACAGGTATTGACGCCTTGCAATTCACCTTTGCGGGCAATAAAAGCAGCGAGCTGCAAGATGTGGCTAAGGTGGCATCAGGGGGTGAAATATCACGGGTGATGCTGGCAGTGAAGTCGCTGATTGCACAGAATAAATGCCTGCCCACGATTGTCTTCGATGAGATAGATACTGGGATTTCGGGAGAAGTGGCGGTGAAGATGGGCGACATCCTCAAGGAACTTTCAGCCAATGTGCAGATTCTAAACATCACCCACTTGCCGCAGATTGCGGGCAAGGGCACGCATCATTTCAAAGTGTATAAATATGACGAAGGCGACCACACCTTCACTTCCATCAGAGAGCTCACTGCCGAGGAGCGAGTCAATGAGCTTGCGCTCATGCTCGCAGGCGATAGCGCCTCGGAAACAGCTCGAAATGCCGCGCGCGAATTGATGGACGATGTAAATTAGTTGTGTTTTCCATCTCGTAACAAAAAAATATTTAACTTTGCAAGCAAAATCTTCTTATTTGAAAACAACACATACCATATTATATACGCTATTTGCTTTTTTCTGCCTAAACTCATTCGCCGCATTTGCCCAAAAGCCTAAGGCTGTGGTGGTGATTAATGTGGAAAACATGCGCCCTGAATATCTCCAACGATATTACTACAATTTCCTCGATGGTGGGCTCAAGCGATTGCTCGACGAAGGCACTCTCTGCACAAACGTCAGAAACTATATCAACGACCAAAACACCGAAGCTGCCACGGCTTCTCTTTTCACGGGGAGCTATCCCGCCTTGCATGGCATGGTCAATGCCGAATGGCTCAACCGAGTGAACAACAAGATGGTGAATGCTTTCGACAACCGCCTCTATCAAACAGTGGGCGGCGATTCCGACGAAGGTCGGAAGTCTGCCGAGCAACTTCTCTGCAACACCCTCGGCGATGAGCTGAAGCTCAGCTCTAATGGTCGCTCGAAAGTCTATTCGGTGTCGAGCCGTGCCTCCACCGCCATACTCTCGGCAGGACATGCCGCCGATGGCGCCTTTTGGATGGAAAGCAACAGTGGCAACATGATTTCTTCCTCGTATTACATCGACCTGTTTCCCTTTTGGGCGCTCGCCTTCAACAACAAAAAGCGCGCCTATAACGCCCTCGACTCCAAATGGGAAATGCTTTTCCTAAACCAAATCAGCTATAAAGCTTCGACCGATGATTACAGCGATTTTGAAAAAGGGTTTTATCGGCGGACATCATTCCCCTACGACTACAAAAAGATTTATGACCAAACAGGCGACTATTCGCTCTTCCGACACACGCCTGAGATGAACACCATCATCACCGACTTTGCCATTGAGCTGTTCAACAAAACATTCATAGGAAATGATGAGCACACCGACCTGCTCATGGTGAATTACAGCTCTCTCGGCGGAGCGTTTGGTCCGCAAGCGGTGGAAACCGAAGACTTCTACATTCGTCTAGACCGCGACCTTGCCCGATTGATTACGCATGTGAAGGAGGCGCTAGGAACGCAAAATGTGTTGGTGGTGCTCTCTTCTGTCTGTGCCGAAAGCTATGCTGCCGATTATCTCGCTTCGCAGAAGCTGGCGAGTGGCGTGGTGCGCCCCGACAATATTGTGGCGCTGCTGCGCTCCTTTCTCCATGCCAACTATGGCTCGGGCAATTGGATTCAAGAGGTAGTGGATCAGGAAATTTATCTCAATCGGGATTTTATCAAGGATAAAGGCGTCAATTATGAAGAGATGGTGAAACAATCGGCAGAACTGATTAATCAGTTTGCAGGCATTGATGTGGCGGTGCCGAGCAACATCTTCCTGCAAGGAGATTTCGCCAATGGGCGATTGAAAAGCATGAGCAACAGCTATAACTTTCAGCGTTCGGGCGACCTGAGCTTCTCTATTCTCCCAAGCTGGCAGACAGCCTATAAGTTTCAAAACAAGCTGCACACCAATGACAACCGCACCACCCTACTCTTCTGGGGAGCTGGCGTGGAACGCGGAAAACTCAACAATGAATTAGAAGCTATCGACATGGTGCCGACAATATTAAACCTCTTGGGCGAAGCCCAACCGCAGAGCTGCCAAGGAAAGGTGATTGAGTTATGAGTTGAGCTGCGCAAATAAACAGCAAAGCGATAAACAAATAAACAGCAAAGCGATAAACAGCGAAGCTATAAACAAATAAACAATTATATTATGAACAAACATTCTTTTATCTACACACTGATTTTGCTTTTTGCACTATCCAGCTGTATTGGTGATGAGTTCACATTTGATGAAGTCAATACCGAAGACTGGGGCATTAATCCGGGCGTTCACCTCAAACTTGTCCAAGCAAAAGATATTGAACTAGGAAATTTTATTGACCTTAGCAACGTGAATGGGCTTGAAGACTACGACGAAGATGAAGTGACAAAATGGGTCTTCGTGCAAGAGGAGAAAAATATCGCCACAATTGACTTCCAAGATACTTTCGATGAGATTTCGACGAAAATTGACAAAAACATGACCGACCTTTCACACAACTATAAGTTTGTGCTGAAAGACTTTATGAAGAAAAATGTGACGAGCATCAACACTGCCATTCGCGGAACTCTATCTCCAGATGATATCGACTCAATGAGCGACTTAGAGCGTAAAGATATTTGGAAATTAATCTCTTATGAAGATGTGAGCGATGACCTAGTAAGCGTGGACGAACGATATATAACTGTTCCCACGACCGACGGACTAGCTCTTCACGGCATCAACCTCGACATGACTATTACTGTTACTTGGAATGGCTTTCCATATCGGGCAAAAATTGAAATTGACATTGAAAACGTAACAAGCGAAAGTGAACCCGAAATAAATATTCAGAAAGATAACTCAACCAGCTTCACCGACAACAAAAAACTCAACGACATCGACGCTGTCATTGATGCTGACAAAATGGAGCTCAACATAATAAGCAAAATTACGATCTTGGAGCTGCCTGCAGTAGAATTCGACACTAACATTAATATTGCATTCAGCGACATTGCCATCAACAACATCACAGGCGAGTTTTCCAATATTAAAAAGAATTTTAATGAAGAAATTTCCATCGACCTAGGCGACTTAGGCGACTTTACTGAGGGCACAAGCTTCCTAAAGCCCGAAATCACTCTTGCCATCGCCAACCCTACCGACCTTGTCGGAACTGCCGATGTGGAAATCGCCGCGACCATGGATGACGAAAGTTCTCGAACAATCACACTTAACGAACCGCTGACTTTAGTCGGCAATCAAAACCAAAATCTAACCATCGACACCAGCAACTCCAACATCGGCGAATTGCTCGACGGCACGGCACTGCCAACTGGGCTTGCCATTAATGGAACTAACATCGTACAATCGGAAGGAGATGCAACAATCACAGCTACCGATGCGCTCCACGTGGATTATCAAGTGCGCATCCCACTCTACCTCAAAATGACAGGCATGGAGTATTCCGACATTGAGCCTTTCGAGATGAACCTTTCGGAAAGCGACCAAGAGACCTATGGGGAAATATCGAATTTGAGCCTAGGCATAAACTATTCGTCTAACTTCCCACTCAATGCCACCATTATGCTTGAGCTCCAAGATGAAAGCGGAACTATTTATGACCGCATCGAGCTTGAAAATGCTATTCCAGCGGCTGAGGTGAATGAGAAAGGACTTGTAGCGACGATGAAAGAAGGATCGCAAACTTTTGAAATCACTGACAAACAAGTGCAAAACCTGATAAAAGCTTATCTGATTCAGCCTACCATCAAGCTTGACTCTAATGACAAAGGCATTGAGCTTATCACAACTTCGGTACTCAGCTTCTCGCTAAGCCTTACAGGAAATATGGCATTTTAAAAAGCCCCCTCCAACTCCTCGAGGAGGAGGGGCAACCACTCTTAAATTAGATATTAACCTTAAATCACCCCACGACTCTAGATCGCCCCCTCGGGGGAGCTGGAGGGGACTTTTATCATGAAAAGATATATTACTCTCGCACTTATTCTCTGCCTTGGACTCAGTGCGTCAGCAGAAAACAAAGGCATGATGTTCCTCAAAGGGACTCCCCAAGCCAATGCGCTCAACCCTGCCATGAAATTGCAGGAAAAAGATAAATGGTATTTGGCATTCCCAGCCTTGGGAAGCATCCAAACTGACGTCTCGACTGCCGCGTTCACATGGAACAACGCTACCTATATTGAGGATAATACGCTTTATTTCAACATTCCAAAGCTGACCAGTGCGCTGAAAAACGACAACCCCATCAACGCCAATGTGAGCGTACAGATGCTTGGCTTTGGTTTCAAGATTAAGGACAAACATTATGTATCGTTTGACCTAAACACCAAGGTGAAATCAACTACCAACGTGCCCGGCTCTCTGCTCAACCTGCAATATGGAACGTGGGATGTGGAAAACAACACACCCATCAATCACCACATCAACGACCTGACGGTGGATGCAATCTCCTATGTGGAAGCTGCCCTAGGATATAACTATCAAATCAATGACAAACTGAATGTGGGCGCTCGATTCAAATACATCCAAGGAGCAGTAGCGAGCAAAACCAATCACATGGAAGTGCACCTCGTTACGGGAGAAGATGGCTCACTACACACCACGCAAAACATCCGCCAACAAATCATGGGACCTGTGAACATCACCACCAAAGAAGACGGCACTATCGACGAGATTACCTTCGCTGAGGATGCCGATGAAATCACAGACTCGACGGTGGGCAAAAACATCGGATTTGGTTTCGACGTCGGCGCAACCTACAAAATCTCCGACAAACTCACCATCGGTTTCTCGATGATTGACCTCGGAAAGATTAATTGGAAAGGAAAAGTGCAGGAGATTTACACCGAAGGTTCTTTTGATTATAACGACCCTATTGATGTGAGCGGTGATATCACTGGAAACGATAGCGAAGAAGAAAAAATAACCCTCGACGATTATCTCGACGACCTCGAAAGCTCATTCAAACTCTATCCCGACTCGATGGCGTCTTTCAGCACTTCGCTCTTCCGAAGCACCAACCTATCGGCGCAATATGAATTGAAAGACTGGGTGTCATTTGGCGGTTTGTTTCAAATCGACCACGTGGGCGATGCTAGCGCTACACTTGCCACTACCCTATCTCCGGGCAAGGCGCTCTCGGCAACTTTAAGCTATACCGCCAGCAAAAACTCGGCTTCAAGCTTCGGTGCTGGACTGATGCTCCGTGGAGGTTTCTTCCAATTCTATCTGCTCACCGACCATCTCAACAGCCTGCTCACTCCCGCAGATGCCAACTATGTGAACTTCCAAATGGGGATTAACTTCGTCTTTTAGTTAGCCTCGCCCAAACTCCCTTCGGGGGAGGAATAAAAAAATAGCAATTTGCCTGCTGGCTGCACATGCCATGCAGGCATTTTTGTGTGCGGCTTGCCGCTGAACAATTCCTCAAGGCGCGCGGCTTTGCCGTCGCCGACGAGGAAAGCCACTTGCTGAGCTGCATTGATGAGTGTGCCCGAAAAGGAAATACGCCTTTGCCCCGACTCAGGGTGGGTGGCAACCACGCAGAGGTCATCGGCATGAAAAAGATAAAGCTCATGGGGAAACAAAGAAGCGGTGTGCCCATCTTCTCCCAAGCCGAGCAAGATTAAATCGAAAGCAGGATGCTCAGATTGAAACTGACGTTTCAACTCTTCTTCATAGGCTTGACAAGCAGCTGGCGGATCTAATTCGCCCATGATGCGGTGGATGTTTTCCGGAGGAATGCTAATCTTATCGAGCAGATGCTCACGAGCTAGGCGGTAGTTGCTTTGAGGGTCGCTGGGCGGCACGCAGCGCTCGTCGCCCCACCAAAGGTGGGTGCGACGCCAGTCGATTTCCTCTTTTTGTGCCAGCAAATCATAGAGCATGGCGGGGGTGCTTCCGCCCGCAAGGGCAAAGTGAAAACTTTTCTTATGGTGGGCTTGAATCAGGCGCTCCATGTGGGAGGCGAGAGCGGCGGCAGCCGCTTCGAGGGTGCTGAATTTCTTTCTCATGGCATTGATTGAGGGTTTATTTGCCTAGCGGCAAGGGCGACAAGATAGGGATTATTTCGCAAAAAATCGAAAATTAGTCGGGTGGAGCTGGCTCAAGTGGGCAGATTGTGTTATATTCGCACGATTTTTAAACAAAATAAATTATATGTTGAAAGGAATACTAGCCATCTCAGGGCAACCCGGTCTTTTTAAGCTGATTTCAGAAGGGAAAAACAGCATTATTGTGGAATCTTTATTGACTGACAAGCGCATGCCAGCCTATGCCACTGCTCGCATCAGCGCTTTGGAGGAAATATCAATCTATACTGAAACAGGCGAAGAAAGCCTCAAAAAAATCTTTCAAAATTTGCATGAAAGCACGCAAGGTGCTGCACTTGACAAGATGAATAATGAGGAAATGACTGCGCTTTTTGAAAAAGCATGTCCCGAATACGACCACGAAAGAGTCTATACCTCTGACATCAGAAAGGTATTTCAATGGTATAACCTACTCCTAACAAAAGAATTACTCGATTTCTCAGCCAACGAAGAAACTTCGGCAGAAGCGCCTGCGGGCGAAGAAGCGTAATCAACAATCATGCGCCAATTCATACTCCTTATTGTTTTTCTCATCGGCAGTCTTTCGGCTGGGGCGCAGACCCGCAGCTATAAGTGGTCGGTGGATGTAGGGGGAGGAGTCTATGGCGCTTATTTCGATACGACACACGGCGGACTCACTAAGCTTTCATTAGCTAGATATGTGAGTCCGTCGTTTGACATTACGCTCGCCAACTCGCTGGGCGTGATGCAAATCAACCCCTCGCCACTGCTCGAAATCACCGCTTCGAGCTTAAACCTTCGCTATAAATTTTTTAATGATGTGGTGCTCGATGAAGACGCCGCATTGAAGCCCTATGTGCTGATGGGTCCTGCACTATCTACCAATTATGGCAAGATAATGTGTTCCATCCATGCAGGTGTGGGATTGAGGGTAAACATCAGCGAGCGAGTCGCTATTTTCTCAGAATATAATTTCGTGCAAACTCCCGGGGCTAGCTATCAGAGCAACGACCCACGAGATGTCTTAAACATCTATGCGAAAAAACGATTGAGCTATTGGACAGGAGCCGTGGGGCTGTGCTTTCAACTGGGCGGAAGCCCCGACCTTGACGGCGACGGTGTCTGCCGCGACGACGACCGATGCCCCGACACGCCCAAGGGCGTGAAGGTGGACAGACACGGATGCCCCATCGACACCGACAAAGACGGTGTGCCTGACTATCTCGACCTATGCCCCAAAGAGGCGGGCTCACCCGCCTTTGCTGGATGCCCCGCGCCAAAGGCGCCCGAACTCGCTTTTGAAGACAGTGATTTCGATGGCGTCTTCGACGCCGACGATGAATGCCCCGACACACCCGGCGACGCCGAAACCAAAGGATGTCCCGACGATGGCAGCCGCACGCCGCTGAACCTCTTCAGCCAACTCCCCGAGCGCCCAAGCACTCCACAACCTCAGCCTCAAGCACTCGAAACACCCGCAAGAACTCCCAAAACAGAGTTCCAAGCCTTCGTGATGCCCGAAAGCATCCCCGCCCCCGAAACCGCACCAAGCAAACCCACTTCAAAAAACACCAAACCAACCCCCGAACCAAGCAAGCCTACTCCAAAAATCACCAAACCTGAAACCGCACAACCCATTGCCCCCCCTCCCTCAGCCAAAGCTGAGCTCGAACTAGACATCTTCTTCGACTTCGACGCCTATACACTCACCCCCACCGAGAAACAAAAGCTCAACAAACTACTCCAACTGCTCAATCGACTCCCCCAATACTCCATTACCATTGTCGGAAACACCGACTCCGCAGGGCGGAGCGACTACAACCACAAACTATCGCTCATCCGAGCGAAGACCGTGGAAAACTACCTCGTCAAGCGAGGGCTCGACAAAAAACGAATCATCTCTAAAGGACTTGGCGAAATAAATCCACAAACACCTAACAACAGCCAAAAAAACCAACAACAAAACCGTCGTGTAAGCATCCAAATCATACACACCCACTAAGCCCAAACGAAAAAAAACAAGCAAAAACAACCCATTTCTAAACGATTGACACTATATTTGTCCCTCGTAAAACTCAAAATAAAAAATAACAGCATGAAATTATTAGAAGGAAAAACAGCCATCATCACCGGGGCATCCCGAGGAATTGGCAAAGCAATCGCCCTCAAATTCGCCGAAGCAGGATGCAACATCGCATTCACCGACTTGGTGGAAAACGATGCCATGAAAGAAACTCAAGCTGAGCTTGCCGCCCTTGGCGTCAAAGCCAAAGGATATGCATCTAACGCTGCCAACTTCGCCGACACCGAAGCCGTCGTCGAGCAAATCACTAAAGACTTCGACTCCATCGACGCCCTAGTGAACAACGCTGGAATCACCAAAGACACTCTATTGATGCGCATGAGCGAAGAACAATGGGATGCGGTCATCAACGTAAACCTCAAATCGGTATTCAATTTCACCAAGACCGTACAAAAAACAATGCTCAAGCAACGTAGCGGCTCAATCATCAACCTCAGCTCTGTAGTCGGAGTCAGCGGCAACGCCGGACAATCCAACTACTCCGCCTCAAAAGCTGGCATCATTGGCTTCACCAAATCAATCGCCAAAGAACTAGGCTCACGCGGTGTGCGTTCCAATGCCATCGCCCCCGGCTTTATCATCACTGAAATGACAGGTGCCATCCCCGAAGAAGCTCGCAAAGCTTGGGAAGCATCCATTCCAATGCGACGTGGCGGAACACCTGAGGAAGTAGCTAAGGTGGCGTTATTCCTCGCCTCCGACTTGTCGTCTTTCGTCAGCGGTCAGGTAATTAATGTGTGTGGCGCAATGAACACCTAGGCATCAACAAGCCCCCAAAAGCACCGACGCCGAGCGACTTCTTCGCTCGGCGTCGTTTTTTTCAGCCCATTTCCAGAAAAATAACTGGCGACAATTTGGAAGTTTAAAAATAAGCACTATCTTTGCATCGCAATTGAGGATAACACAACCGAAATGCAACAATGGCATGGTGCCATAGCTCAGTTGGTAGAGCAATGGACTGAAAATCCATGTGTCCCTGGTTCAAATCCAGGTGGCACCACCTGCTAAGAGGAAAAGGAGAAATCTTTTTCCTCTTTTTTTTTGCTTTTATTTGCGCACAACCTTGCGAAAGTGCGAAGCAAGTAATTCCTGTGCTTGAGTGAGTTCCTCCTCGGTATTGGGGCGCAAATCAGCAAGCTGATAACTCTCCCCCAGCAGCTCCCACTTGTGAGCGCCCAGCTGATGAAAAGGAATAAGCTCCAAGCGCTCCAGATGCTGCATGCCTGCGAACTGCTCGATGAGCCACTCGATGTGCTCTAGCTGATTATTATAGGTCGGCACCATCACATAGCGCAACCAAAAAGGCTTTTGTGCCGCATTGCGAAGTGCAATCATTTCGAGTGCCGCATCTAAACCCGAAGCTTTGGTAAGCTCTTGAAAACCTAGCGGATTAGTGTGCTTGATGTCAAACATCACCAAATCGGCATAACTTGTGATTAAGCTCTTCGCATCGGAAGTTTTCACCGTGGCATTAGTATCGACATTAGTGTGAATACCTTCGGCATGCAGCAGCTTAAACAACTCAATCACCGCTGCACTTTGCAAGCAAGGCTCGCCCCCCGACACGGTTACTCCCCCACCATTCTTGAAATACGGGCGCATGTTTTTAGCTCGCCGCACAATCTCTTCAATCTCCACCTCCTTGCCCTCCTCACGAGAGATGGTGTCAGCATTTTGGCAGTATAAGCATCGCAGATTGCAGCCTTGCAGAAAAACCACTAAACGAATCCCCGGTCCATCGTGTGCACCGAAGGATTCGATAGAATGAATTTTTAAAGTAGTCATACAACTACATTGAGTCGTGAAACGAACGAGTAATCACCTCCATCTGCTGCTCGCGCGATAGACGAGTGAAGTTCACCGCATAGCCCGACACACGGATAGTCAGCTGCGGATATTCCTCAGGACGCTCCATCGCATCCTTCAGCAACGACCGATCCAGCACATTCACATTCAAGTGCTGCGCATTCTGCGCAAAATAACCATCGAGGATTGCCACCAAATTAGTGATACGCTCTTGCGTTTCCTTGCCTAAGGAGTTGGGCACCATCGAGAAGGTGTTTGAAATACCATCTTGCGAATCCCGATAATCAATCTTAGCCACTGAGTTGAGCGACGCAATCGCACCATGCGTGTCGCGACCATGCATCGGGTTCGCCCCCGGAGCAAAAGCCACGCCCGCCTTGCGCCCATCAGGAGTAGCTCCTGTTTTCTTTCCATAGACCACATTCGAGGTAATCGTAAGCACCGAAAGCGTCGGATTAGCACCCTTATAAACAGGCAAAGCCTTCAGCTCATTGCTAAAGTGCGACACCACTCTCTTCGCAATCCCATCCACACGGTCATCATCATTACCATATTTAGGGAAATCGCCCGAGATTTCAAAGTCCACCGTCAATCCCTGTTCATTTCGAATCGCTTTCACCTGCGCATGTCGAATCGCCGAAAGCGAATCCGCCACAATCGAAAGCCCCGCAATCCCATAAGCCAAATTAATCCGAGGGTTCGTGTCAATCAACGCCATCTGAGCCTTTTCGTAATAATATCTATCGTGCATGAAGTGAATAATATTCATCGACTCATTATACACCCGCGCCATCTCCTTCATCGTTTTCTTGAAGTTCTCCATCACCTCCTCAAAATCAAGCACATCACTCTTCAGCGCAGGAATTCCAGCAATTACCTCCGTTCCCGTATTCTCACATCGTCCGCCATTGAGCGCCAGCAAAAGAGTTTTCGCCAGATTGCATCGTGCGCCAAAAAACTGGATATGGCGCCCCAAATCTTGAAACGACACACAGCAGGCAATCCCATAATCATCCGTATCATTATTCACCCGCATCAAATCATCATTCTCATACTGAATTGACGACGTATCAATCGACACTTTCGCACAAAAACGCTTGAAATTCTCTGGCAGACCCTCAGCCCAAAGCACCGTAATATTAGGCTCTGGCGAAGGACCCAAATTATAAAGCGTGTGCAAGAATCGGAACGCCGTCTTCGTTACCTTCGTCCGCCCATCAATCAACATCCCCCCAATCGACTCCGTCACCCACGTCGGATCACCCGCAAAAATCTCATCATAAGCACTCATGCGGAGGTGTCGCACCAATCGGAGCTTCATCACAAACTGGTCGATATACTCCTGCGCCTCCAACTCCGTAATCAAACCCCGCTCCAAATCCCTCGTAATATAAATATCCAAGAACGACGACACCGAGCCGAGCGACATAGCCGCCCCATCTTGTTCCTTCACCGCCGCCAGATAAGCCATATAAGTCCACTGCACAGCCTCCCGAGCATTCCGAGCTGGCTGCGAAAGGTCGAAACCATAAATACGCCCCATCTCAATCATCTGCTGCAAAGCCCGAATCTGCTCCATCACCTCCTCGCGCAAGCGAATTGTTGCATCAGTCATCGGACCCACAATCCCCGCCAAATCCTTTTTCTTCTCCCCAATCAAAAAGTCAATCCCATAAAGCGCCACCCGGCGATAATCACCAATAATCCGTCCTCGTGCGTAATTATCGGGCAGCCCCGTCAGAAATCCCAACGAGCGAAAACGTCTAATCTCATCCGTATAAGCATCAAACACCCCATCGTTGTGCGTCCGTGCATACTTTGTAAAAATCTCCTCCACCCGCTCCGACGGACGATAACCATGCTCCGTAAGCGCCTTCGCCACCACCTTATAGCCCCCATAAGGCTTCATCGCCCGCTTCAGCGGCGCATCTGTCTGCAAGCCCACAATCGACTCCTTCTCCTTGGCAATATACCCCGCAGGGAAAGAAGTCATGTCCGACACCCGCTCCGTATCCACATCCAGCAGCCCATTTCGCTCCCGCTCCTCCTTCAATTTCTGCTTGCAAATCGCCCACAAATCACGCGTGTTTCCCGTCGCCTCACACAAAAATGAATCATCACCCACATAAGGCGACACATTCGCATTCACAAAATCACGCACATCAACCCCCTCAGTCCACTTCTCCCCTCGAAAACCTTGATTATCTATACTCATATCACTAAAATTATATAATTAACAATTAAAAAAACGCCACCCACAGGCAGCAAATACCCTGCAAAAGTACAAAAATATGCTGTGCGACATAAAAAATCCCCCGAAAACATCACATTTCCCCCATCAATAATCTCTATCGCCCCCACTCCCACACCATTCCTTTGGGCGTGCCCCTATCGGGTCGGGCTTTCCGCTACAATCCCTCACGCACTTCCACCACATACTTACCTCCCCCCAATCACAGCCGATAGTTTTCAGTAAGATTACACTTTTTAGTCGAATAGACCTAGAAATGAGTAAAATAAATACTCGATTTACTCACATCAGAATGAACCTGAGCAAATCGAATACTCGATTTACTCACATCAGAACAAATCCCTACAAATCGAGTGTTTTTTGGCTCTATCTTGTTTGTAGATCCGCATTCAATGCGGCTCTACGGTGCGCCCTGTTGGGCGCTGTTCGCCTATCGGCTGATTATCCTACGGAATTATTCCAACCCAGCGATAAATGTCGAATGGGTAGAGACGCATTGCATGCGTCTTCATTAAATTTACCTGCACAACGCCCGAAAAAACAACTCAATTTCTCAAAAAAATAAATAAAAACATAACTTAATTAAGAAATAAGCTATATCTTGCTCCCAAATTAGTAACTATTTAATCAATAAAATTAAATCCAAAAACATCATAAAGGTCGATATTCGACCTTTTTTGCATCCAAAATCCCCATGAAACAAATCACCCTCACCCTCATTGCCCTCATCGCTGCAATCACCACCCAAGCACAATCCTTCGAGTGGAACGCCTCATTTCAAGCCATCGGCGACAACCGAGAGTTCAACCGCCAATACGCCAAACCACAAACAATCATCGGCGAGCGAACAGCATTCGAGCTCGGCACAACCATCGACTCCATCCACACCATCCGAATCGGACTTTCACACCTCTATGAATACGGCACATTCATCGACTTCAACCAACCCCAGCTCACCGCCTACTACGACTACAACACCCACAACTCACAACTCCTCCTCGGCGCATTCCCCCGACACGAGCGCATCGACTTCCCGCTCGCCATGCTCGCCGACACCATCCAATACTACCAACCAAACATCGAAGGAATACTCGCCCAGCAAAATTGGGAATGGGGCTCACAACTCATCTTCGTCGATTGGACGGGAAAACAACTGTCCACCCAACGCGAAACATTCATCATCGCCACATCAGGCGAAATCCATCACAAAAACATATACCTCGAAAACTACCTCCTCATGTATCACTACGCCCTCATGGCTGGAGAACACCCCGGGCAACACATCACCGACAACGGAGCCCTAAACCTAAATCTCGGATACCAATTCCCCCACAAACAATCCCCCTTCAACCAAAGCTACTTCGAGCTCGGAATACTCGCCTCCAAAATCCGAAACCGACAATACGACGAATACTTCACCACCTCCACCTCGCTCCTCGCCACCCTACACCTTCAATGGCGATGGATCGCCATCAAAAACACCCTATCAGTCGGCGATGAACACCAAATCCTCACCGGAGATTCCTACTACTCCGCCGCCACCTACAACCGTACCGACATCCTATTCCACCTCATCCAACACCCTAAAGTCAAGCTCCTCTTCAAACTATCCTACCATATCCCCGACGGCGAATCCCTCGACAGCCAACAACAACTATTCCTATCCTATCAACTCTAAAAAAAAAGCTTTGAAGCTGTCGCTTCAAAGCTTTTTTTTTAGAAGTGCGAAGTGCGAAGTACAGAGTTACTGCCTATCTAAGTGCGAAGCAACTTCGCACTTCGCACTTCGCACTAAAAAGCACTGAAAAGCACTGAAAAAAAATCACACCATCTGCAAAATATCCCACACGAAGGCTTTCACGCCCACTTCGTCATTGATTTTGTCGAGTTTCTTCACTCCTTCGAGCAAAGCTTCCACTTGGTCGTCCTCCACGATTGCCATCACTGCCGAGTTCATCTCGGGCCACGTGTGATTGCCCAAACGAGGGTCGCCCTTCACCGTGCCACGACCTTTCACATCTTCCCACATGGTGAATCCTCTCACCCCGAGGCGGTCGAGCATATAATCCATACGCTCGGTGTTCGCCTGATTGAATGCTATAAATACTGATTTCATATTTTCTTTTTTTTGATTATTGGATTGTTGGATTTTTAGATACTGGATTTTTAGACTCAGAGTCCAGCAATCTGACATCTAAAAATCCAACAATCCCCCTCCTTACTTATCCAAGAAATTATACTTCTTATAAAGCTTCGCTTTCTTGTTGCGACTGCCTTTCACCGCCATCAACACATAGACGGCAGGAATCACCACCAATGTAATCAAAGTTGAGAACAACAGACCGCCAATCACGGTGATACCCATCGGTGCCCACATCTCAGAACCTTCCGTGGTGCTCAACGCCATTGGAAGCATACCCAAGACTGTGGTCATCGCAGTCATCAAGATAGGACGCAAACGGCTCTGACAAGCCTCCACTACCGCTTGTTGCAATGGCACACCACGCTCACGAAGCAGGTTGATGAAGTCAATCATCACAATACCGTTTTTCACCACGATACCCACTAGCAAGATAGCTCCAAGAATGGCAATCATCGAAGCAGTTGTGTCGGTCAAAAGCAGCGCAATGATTACCCCCGAGAATGAGAACATAATCGAAGTCATGATAATCAGCGGCATGCTGAACGACTCAAACTGCGATGCCATCACCACATAAACCAGCATGATGATAATGAGGAACAACAGACCAAGGTCGGCGTTGTTTTCCTGCATATCTTTATACGCACCACCGATTTCAATCGACACGTTGTTTGGAATCTCCATCGTCTTCAGCTCTGCTGAAACCGCATCAGCCACTTCCGAAAGCACCTTGCCTTTGGCAGGCGCAGCAGATACAGTAACCACACGTTGGCGAGTCTTGCGCTCCACCGTTGGTGTCGCCCAATATTCTTCCACACGCCCCACTTCCGAAAGCTTCACAAAGCTGCCAGTCAGCGGACTTTGGATGTTGATATTTTCCACATCAGAAATCGACGCACGGTTTGCAATGTCATTGCGCACCACAATGTCATACTCCTCACCTTCCTCACGGAATTTCGAAGCAGTCATACCATTAATAGCGTAGTTCACCATCGTGGAAGCCGTGGCAGAAGTCAAGCCATATTCAGCCAACTTATCTTGGTCGAACACCACTTGCAACTGCGGTTTTTCACGCTCACGAGAGATTGAAATATCATCAGCACCCTCAAGCATCTTCAAGCGGTCAGCCACCTGATTAGCAAAAGTGGTGGTGGTTTGGAAGTCATAGCCATAGATTTCCACATCCACGGTGTTCGAGGTACTCATTCCTTGCGAAGCCGTGGAAACATTATAGTTCACCACCTCAGGAATAGACGCTAATTCAGCACGCACCAAGTCGGCAAGCTCCCAAATCGAGCGTTCACGCTCGGTTACAGGCAACAGGCGCACTCGAAGCTCCACCACATGCGAGCCTGACGAGCCAAACAGTGCTGACACACCGCCATCATCATCCGAACCAGCCGAAAGGAAGGTAACTTGGATTTCATCATTCATCTCTGCGAGCACAAAATCCTCTACTTTCTTAGCAATTTCGTTGGTTTGCTCCACGCGTGTTCCGGTTTGCACCTCGAAACTCACGGTCATCATCCCCATATCTTGCTCAGGCATATTCTCAAACTTCACATATTTAGTGAGCATCATCGAACCTACGAAAATCACAATCGCCCCAGGGATGATAATCTTTTTGTGGTAAATCGACCAACGCACCACCTTGCCATAAGCTCGGTCGAGCCCATCAAGCACAGGGATAATCGTGCGGTCATACCATGATTGTTTGCCCGCCACTTTCTCACGCAAGCGAAGCATGCGTGCACTAAGCATTGGGGTCAGCGTTACGGCAGCAATCGTTGAAGTGGTAACGGTAATCGTTACAATCCAGCCCAATTGCTTGAAGAGGATACCGGTTTGTCCGCCCACCATTGTCAGCGGGAAGAACACCGCCACCACCACTAAAGTGGTTGCAATCACCGAAAGCCACACCTCTTTGGTGGCATAAATAGCCGCCTCGCGTGGCGATGCGCCCCGCTCAATGTGCTTCACAATGTTTTCGAGCACCACAATGGCATCATCCACCACCATCCCAATCGCAATTGAAAGTGATGAAAGTGAAATCACGTTGATTGAACCACCCGACACAAACAAATAGATGAATGCCATGATGATTGAAATCGGAATCGTCAGCGCAATGATGAAAGTCGCGCGCCATCTTCCGAGGAAGAGCAACACCACAAACACCACGAAAATCAAGGCAAACATGAAAGTCTGCGAGAGGTTGTTGATTGATTTCTGAATGTCATCCGACGAGTCATAAATCATGTGGAACTGCACATCAGGAGGCAAGATAGATTTTGTTTCCTCGATTACACGCTTCACATCATTACCCACCGCCACGGTGTTGGCACCCGACTGTTTCATCACCATCAAGCGCATACCATCGCTTCCACGGAAGCTATTAATCATCTCCACTTCACGAGCGGTGTCGTTCACCACTGCAACATCCTTAATCTTGATGGTCTTGCCATTCACACGGCTCACCACCAAGTTTTCAATCACATCTGAAGTGCTAAACTCACCTTCCACACGCAATTGATAATCGAAATTACCCATCTTAATGTGTCCCGAAGGCATGTTTAAGTTTTCAGCAGCAATCACCTGCCCCACTTGAGCAATCGAGATGCCGTAAGTCTCCATTTTCTTAGGGTCGCAATCCACATAGATTTCACGCCCTGGCGCACCAATCACACTCACCGAGCCGATACCGCTCACACGGTTGAGCACATTGACCAACTTTTCATCAATGATTTTCTCTAGCCCGTCGAAACTTTCCTCTGCACTCACGGCATAGAAAAGCACAGGCATCATACTGGTTGACATGCGGAACAAGAGCGGCGTATCGGCTCCATCGGGAAGCTCATCTTTCACCGGGTCAATCGCATCACGCACGTTGTTCATCGCCTCGGTGATGTCGATATCCCAACTAAATTCGAGGGTAACAATCGACATGTTATCGCGCGACACCGACGAAATTTCTTCGAGGTCGTCCACCGAGTTCAGTCCATCTTCAATAATCTTGGTTACGTTTGTTTCGATTTCTTCCGCATTCGCCCCTGCATAGACGGTCATCACCGTAACATAGGGAGGATCCACCTCGGGATACATATCAATCGGAAGATAATTTAGCGAGTAGAAACCGAATAGGATCACCGCTGCGAAAATCATCAGCGTGGTTACCGGTTTCTTTACCGCTGCACTATATATTGCCATAATTTACTTTTTAATTTGATTTAAAAACGTGCGCTTCGTTTAGTTTTTCACCTCCACTTGGTCGCCATCATTCAAGTTCACTTGACCAGCCACCACCAGATGGTCGCCCACTTTGATTTGGTCGGAGTAGATTTCCAATCGGTCGTCGAAGCGAGTTCCCAATTGCACTTTCACGAATTTCGCTGTGCCATTTTTCTCCACAAACACATAGCGTTGGTTTGTTCCGTCGAGCATCATCACTGTTGATGCAGGCACCACGATAGCTTCTTTTTCACCCAAGTTCACATCCACTTTCGAGAACATACCAGGGCGCAACTTGCCATCGGCATTTGGAATTGTGATTTCCACGGTGAAGGTGCGAGTTGATGGGTCAATCGTTGGGTAAACCAATGAAACCACGCCTTCAAACTTCTCACCAGGATAAATATCAGTAGTAAGCATCGCTTTCAGTCCGTTTTTCACCACAGGATAGAAACGTTCCGACATGTTCACCTCCACTTTCAAGCGGTCGATAGCCTCGATAGTTACGATTGCTGCCTTGCCGTTGGCATTGGGCGAACCGCCATAGATTTCATTATCGTCATAATAGCGACCAGTTACCACCCCACCGAAAGGCGCATTAAGCACCGTGTTTTCACGCAAGTTGAGCAAGCTCGCCTTAGTGGCTTGATAAGAAGTCTTGGTTTGGTCATACATTTGTTGTGAAATCGAGCCATACTTTATTAAAGTATCCATACGCGCCATTTCTCTTTCAAGGTTGGCGAAGTTCACTTCCAATTGCACCAATTGCGAAGCGTCCATTTTCACCACGAGCTGACCTTTTTTCACCACATCGTTCACCTCCACCATCACATCTTTGATGCGACCGGGAGTGTTTGGCGCAAGGTAAACCTTGTCATAAGCATTGATTGTGGCGGTGTAATTCTCTTCCACCTGAATCACTTCACGCGAAACCGCAATTGTTTTCACAGGCTTCTTCACTGTTTCTGTCGCCGTTGTGGCTGCGTCCTTGCTTCCACATGAAGCAAGCATCAAGGCTGCTACGCCTAGGAATAAAATCTTTCTCATTTTATATTCTTGTTATTATTTATTTCTTCAAACGCTAAAACGCTAAAACGCTAAGGCGGAAAGACGCTAAGTTTTTTGTATTTAAGAAGGCGAAGAAGAAAAGCAAACAAGGTATGCCTTGTCTCTACCATACTTCCGTGCTCTTTGTGCTTTCTGTGGTTTAATTCCTTTGCGTCTTCGTGTCTTTGCGTTTATTTCTTCATTAGATATTGTTATAGAATCGTTCCAATTCGATGTAAGCCGAAAGCACATCAAGCATCGCTTGAATGTAGCTCGATTCAGCATTCAGATAGTTGGTGTTGGCAGTGGTCAAATCCAAACTCGACACCATACCAGCATCATACTTGCGGTTGATGTTGTCGAACACTCGCTTTGCCACGTCCACATTTTTCTTTTGCGCATCATATTGGTCGAGTGCCGTTTTAAGGTTGGTTTTAATCGAGCGGTCTTGCGTCAGCAAGGCATCATTCAATTGATAGCGGTTGTTTTCCGCAATTTCATAATCTAGCTTCGCCTGACTTACCTTCGCTTTGCGCTGCCCCGACGAGAAAATCGGGATGCTCATGTTGAGCTGCAAAGTGTTCTTAGGGTTCATGTTGAACTCTGGCGCAACGATTTGCTCCAAGTGATTGTAAGCCGCCGTGATGGTTGGAAGATATTCCATCTTCGCCAATGAAACTTGCTTATCCGAAAGCTCCACTTGTTGCGACACGAGTTGATAGTCCAAGTTTTCTTCCACATTGAATGCACGAAGCAAAGCAGCATAGAAGTTCTCTGGCTCGAAGAAGTCATCAATCGTTTGATTGAGTTCCACCGTTGCCAAAGGCGAAAGACCGATTTGCAGTTTCAGCATGTCATACGCCAAAGCAATTTGGCGATCAACAGTGCGAAGCGAACTTTCGAGCATCGTTACTTGGATAGAGAGCTGATCAACGTCGGTCAATTCCGCCACACCAGCGTTATACATTTGCTCAGTCTTGTTGCGCAAATCCACCACATTGGCGAGGTTTTGCTCCAAGATTTCGCGTGTTTTTTCCGCTAGCAAAATCGCATAATAAGCATTTGCCACTTGTTGACGCACATCAAGCTCGGTTTTCACCGCACTTTTCGCCACAATTTCTTCATAGAGTTTGGCTGTCTGCAAGCCCACAATGTATGCACCGCTAAAAATCAACTGCGTGGCAGTAGCATTGAAGTTACTGGTGTTGTTGAACGGGATTTCTTGCCCCATCAACGAAGCCGAAGCACCGAAGAAAGTAGAGTAATCCACCGTTGCGCTCACTTGTGGCAAGCCTTGCGAGATGGCTTCCCAAGTAGTCGCATTGGCTTGCTCGATGGTCAAACCAGCATTCTTAATGCTCACATTGTAATCCAAAGCCATCGTCTTGGCTTCGTCCAGACTCAGCGTATAGCTTTCGCCTGCGCCGTTGCTCGCACCATTATCCTGCGCAAATAGTTGCACGCACGAGAGTAATAATGCCGAGCAGAGTAGTGTTCTCATTCTCATTTCTATTAATTAATTTATTTTATTTCTAATTGCTGTGGCTGTGCCGTTGGTGCTTTAGCTTCGCTGCTTTACTTCGTGCTTTGGCTGCACCGCTTTACTTCGTGCTTTGGCTGCGCCGCTTTACTTCGTGCTTTGGCTGCGCCGCTAGGCAAAGCGCTGAAAGCAATGCGCTGAAAGCAATGCGCTGAAAGCAATGCGCCAAAGGCAAAGCGCTGAAAGCAATGCGCTGAAAGCAAAGCGCTGAAAGCAAAGCGCTGAAAGCAAAGCACCAAAGGCAAAGCCTATTTCATAAACTCACAATTCGGTGCGTTCTTCTTCATTTGATTTTCTAATTCCGCAATTCCTTTTGGGGTGCAGATGCCTCGGAAGTGATATTTAAACACCTCACTGTGCACCGTCTTTTTTGCTTCTAACTCTGGAAAAGCATCGCTCGAAGGACCGAGCAGATATTTATGAAAAGAAAGCAAGATTTTCGACACAATCTCATCGTCTATATCTTCATAATAAAAGCCTTCGGCTTTGCCATGCTTGATGTTTGCCAAGAAAGCCTCTTCCAAAATTTCATCTTTCTCCACAATGGCAGTGCGATTGACATTGGGGTGATACTTCTGCATATCACGCACAAAAGCCGCCTGAATATCTCCGTAAGAATCGTTCATGCTTCTTCCCATCACAAAGAATTGTTCAATG
>JBKECD010000195.1:0-8294 GCA_047974225.1 Mangrovibacterium sp. | reverse complement strand
TTTCGCCCGTCTTGATATTCTTCCAGCCACACAGTTGTTTGTCGCTAAACAACAGATAGCGAGAAGTCTCGCGCTGGCGCACCACTAGCGTGGCTAGGTTTCCTGATTCTTGGTGCTGTTGCAGCAAGGTGTCGATATTCAGATTAGATAAAATATCGACATTCACAATCAGAATATTTTCATCGCCTTGCAGCAATGCTTTAGCGTGTCGGATTGCTCCTCCGGTATTCATCAGCATTTCTCGTTCGTCGGAAATCTGAATGTTGATGCCGAAGTTGTCGTGTGCTTGCAAAAACTCCTCCACCATGTTGGCGAAGTGATGCACATTAATCACCACATCGTTGATGCCGAAGGCAATCAAACGATGAATGCAACGCTCCAAGAGTGTGATTCCTCCAAGCTCAACCAGAGCTTTGGGGCGGTCGTTGGTTAAAGGTTGCAGCCTAGTGCCTAAGCCGGCTGCAAATATCATGGCTTTCATCGCATTTCGTTTCTCAACGCAAGCATCTTGATAGCAGTTACAGCCGCTTCATCGCCTTTGTTGCCGAGTTTTCCGCCAGCACGATTCACGGCTTGCTCCTCATTTTCGGTGGTGAGTACGCCAAAGATAAATGGCTTATTGTATTTCAAATTGAGTTCTACTGAGCCTTGGGTTACACCTTGACAAATAAAATCAAAGTGGCGTGTTTCACCTTGAATAACGCATCCGATGAGGATGATTGCTTCTGCATCGGTGTATTCGGCGAGGTATTGCCCCCCGAGAGGGAGTTCAAATGTGCCGGGCACATGCTTGATAGTGATGTCTTCTTCTTTTGCGCCATGCTTGATGAGCGTGTCTTTAGCTCCTTGCGCCATGGCGCCAGTGATGTGGTAGTTCCATTCCGCCACCACGATGGCGAATTTCATACCTTCAGCTGAAGGCACTGAATTGAGGTCGTATTCTGATAAGTTTTTCGTTGCCATAATTGAGTTTTTTAATTTGGGTGAGAATAAAAAATCCCCTGCAAAGAGGGGATTCTTTTAATATTCTTTGAGTGAATGTTGTCGGAAAGTCCAATAATCTAATATCTAACAATCCGCAAATCCGCCTTACAAATTCACTTGCACACGAGCAATATATTTGTCGATGCTGCGAGCTTCAGTTGAGCTAGCGTATTTGTCTTTGATTGTTTGATAAGCTGCTAATGCTTCTTTATAGTTCTTTTCGCTTTCAAATGCTTGACCCGCTTTCAAAAGATAGATTGGAGCGGTGAGCTTATTGTCGAAAGAAGCCGCTTTTTTGTAGGCTTTCGTTGCAGCTGCCACATTGCCCAATTCCAATTGGCAATCACCTTTCAATCCTTCTGAAATAGGGGCAAGAAATACATCTGAAGTTTTGAAATCGTTGAGGTATTCAATAGCCTCTTCAAACTGACCCAAGCGAGCATAAGAAACGCCTGCATAATAATTAGCCAACTTGCCTGTGGGGGTCGAGCCATAGTTGTCGATGATATCGAGGAAGCCGGCATTAGTTCCATCGCCATTGATAGCGAGGTTGAATGAATCAACATCGAAATAGCGCTGAGCGGCTTCGATTTCTTCTAGTGCGCTTTGCTCGTTAGGCGCAACAACGAAGTTGTTGTATGCCATATATGCCACGGCGATAATCACAATCGCAGCGATAACGCCAACGATTCCTTTTTGATTTTTTTCGATGAACGCTTCGGTTCTGCCTAGTGCATTTTCTACTTCTTGTAGATTGTCTTCTTGAGGAGTTTGATTTTTATCTGTCATTTTAATTAAGTTTTCTATTTTGTTAATCGCACGCAAAAATATTACTTTTTACCAAAAATATAGCCTTTCGAGGATTAAAAATGATGTGTTTAATGAAAAAACTAGGGATGAGTTTACTTTTCGGGCTTATTTCTTCACTAATTGCACCACGTTTTCCACATGATGGGTGTGGGGAAACATGTCCACCGGCTGAATTTTCGTTACCCGATATGCTGCATCAAGCAGCGATAAGTCGCGTGCCTGGGTGGCAGGGTTGCAACTCACATAGACAATCCGCTCGGGCGCAGCTCGCAGAATGGTTTTAATCACATCATCGTGCATGCCTGCTCGTGGGGGGTCGGTGATTATCACATCGGGTGCACCATGTTGGGAAATAAACTCATCATTAAGCACATCTTTCATGTCGCCAGCATAGAATTTCGTATTTTCAATGCCATTTATGGCTGAATTTACCTTGGCGTCTTCAATCGCTTCGGGCACATATTCCACCCCAATCACCTCTTTAGCTTGGCGAGCCACGAAGTTGGCAATCGTGCCCGTACCTGTGTAAAGGTCATAAACTATTTCATCGCCTGAAAGTTCAGCAAAATCACGAGCCACTTTATAAAGCTCATAGGCTTGAGCCGAGTTGGTCTGATAGAAACTTTTCGGACCAATCTTAAATCGCAGTCCTTCCATTTCTTCAAAGATATGGTCCGTGCCTTTATATAATAGTATATCTTGGTCGCCAATCGTGTCGTTGGGCTTCTCATTGATGACATACATGATGGAAGTCAGTTCGGGAAACTCTGTTTCAATAGCACTTAAGAGGGATTCCCGCTTTTCTACATCTTCTCGATAGAACGCCATGATGAGCATATTTTCGCCAGTGGAAGCGGTGCGCACAATCATGTTTCGCAAGAAGCCCACTTGGTTTCTGATGTCGAAGAACTCCAACTGATTTTCTTTTGCATAAGTGCGAATGAAATTACGCAGACGGTTGGAAGGTTCTGGTTGAAGCCAACATTTCTGAATGTCGATGATTTTGTCGAACAAGCGAGGAATGTGAAAACCGAGCGCATTCATGTCTGCCATTTCGAGTTCGCTATCCACTTCCTCATAGGAAAGCCAGCGCTTATTGCTGAAACTGAATTCGAGTTTATTTCGATAGAAAGTATTTTCTTTCGAGCCGAGAATTGGTGTAATCTCGGGCAGCTCTACATGCCCAATTCTTCGGAGCTGGTCGCCCACCTGCTTTTGCTTATAGAAAAGCTGTTTTTCATAGGGCAGGTATTGCCATTTGCAACCGCCACATGCTCCGAAGTGCTCGCAAAAAGCTTCGCAGCGGTCTTCGGAATAAGACTGCACATTCACCACACGAGCTTCCATATAGCTTTTGCGTTTTTTCGTTACTTGCAAGTCCACCACGTCGCCTGGCACTACATGTGTGGTGAAGATCACCATGTCATTAACTTTGCCGATGGCTTTGCCTTCCGCACCAATATCAATGATTTCAACGCCATTAAATAGCGGTTTGTTTTTTCTACCTCTTCCCATTTGTTTTTAATTTGGCTGCAAAAATAGTTTTTATTTGGAACACCATTATAAGGTGGACTTCTAAAAAATAGTTTTAAATTGGGGAAGTGGCTAAATATGGCTTTGTTTTCTGAGGGTGTCGCAATGTCTTTGGGCGTTTTTCAACTCGATATTGGGCAAATACAATGTCTTTGGGTATTTTTCAACTCGACAGCGGGCATATTATCATTCATCTTCTTTGTTGTTTTTCCACTCGCTAATGAACCGATGGGAGCGTGTAAATTTTCCAAAGTCTATTTACCAAAACTCTTGTCTTGATATTTTGAAGAAAAAAACGCTTTTTCGATGATTAATTTATAAGAGTTTGCTTCGACTTTAATTCAAGTAGAGCTGTACGAGAGGTTTTTTGTTTCTTTTTATTAGAAAATTCATTCTGAAAACCAATCGTTTAGGGCTGTTTTCTTTATTTATATCGCTTCCATATTGCATTTTGCCACTACTGCAAATCAAACACTTAGAAAAACGTTTACAATTTTTAGTTGTCCATTTGCATCTCTATAATTAAATTAATCCTAAATTCAGCGTGAATTTAAAATTAAACGAATACCAATATGGCTAAAGTAAAAGGAGCAATTCTTGTTGAAACGGAAGCTTGTAAAGGCTGCGAATTGTGCATGGTGGCTTGTCCCACCGGAGTGATTGTCATGTCATCGCAGGTGAATGCCAAGGGCTATCACTTCCCGAATGATGAAAACGGCGATGCCTGCACAGGCTGTAGCAATTGTGCTATGGTGTGCCCCGATAGCTGCATCACAGTCTATCGTGCGAAAGTCGATTAAGTTCGGCATTTCAAATTCTAACTTTACAAATTTCAGTGCAATGAAGGAAATTAAATTAATGAAAGGCAATGAAGCCATTGCGCATGCAGCAATCCGCTGCGGTGTGGATGGTTATTTTGGTTATCCTATCACGCCTCAAAGTGAAATCATGGAAACCTTAATGCTCGAACGACCATGGCTCGACACAGGCATGGTGGTGCTGCAAGCGGAAAGTGAAACATCATCTATTAATATGGTATATGGTGGTGCGGCTTGTGGAAAAAAAGTGATGACTTCTTCATCGAGTCCCGGTGTGAGCTTGATGCAAGAGGGCATGAGTTATCTGGCAGGTGCAGAATTGCCCTGCGTGGTGGTGAATGTGGTGCGTGGCGGTCCCGGACTGGGAACTATTCAGCCTTCGCAATCCGACTATTTTCAATCGGTGAAAGGTGGCGGTCATGGCGATTATAAGTTGATTACCCTTGCGCCTGCTTCGGTGCAAGAGATGGCTGATTTTGTGGAACTTGCCTTTGAATTGGCATTCAAATATCGCAATCCAGCTTTGATTTTGAGCGATGGTGTGATTGGTCAGATGATGGAAAAAGTGGAACTCAAACCGCAACAAACTCGCCTGACTGATGCCGAAGTGGCAGAGAAATATGGCAGCTGGGCAACGACGGGCAAGAAGGGCAGAAATCACAACATCGTAACTTCGCTCGCCTTGCAATCGGAAATCATGGAGGAGCACAATAATAAGTTGCAAGAGAAATATCGCATCTGCGAGGAAAATGAAGTGCGCTTCGAGGAAATTCAGTGCGAGGATGCAGAATATATCTTGGTGGCTTATGGTTCGAGTGCTCGCATTTGCACCAAAGCGCTTGAGATGGCTCGTGCCGAAGGCATCAAAGTGGGTTTGCTTCGTCCGATTACTTTATATCCGTTCCCTACCAAAGAAATTGCTCGCTTGGCGAAGCAAGTCAAAGGCATGCTGAGTGTGGAGATGAGTGCTGGTCAGATGGTGGAAGATGTGCAATTGGCAGCTAAAGGAGCTTGCCCAGTGGAGCATTTCGGACGATTAGGCGGCATCATTCCCAACCCTGCGGAAGTGGTGGAAGCGTTGAAATCTAAAATCATAGGAGGATAATCAAATGGAGAAAAAAGATATTATCAAACCAGAAAATCTGGTTTACGAAAAGAATAGGATTCTCACCGACAACACCATGCACTATTGCCCCGGCTGTACGCATGGGGTGGTGCATAAATTAATTGCCGAAGTGATTGACGAGCTGGGCATTCAGGAAACAACTATCGGTGTTGCTCCGGTGGGCTGCTCGGTGCTCGCCTATGATTATTTGCAAATCGACTGGCAAGAGGCGGCTCACGGTCGTGCACCTGCCATTGCTACCGCCATCAAGCGATTAATGCCCGATAAGAACGTGTTTACTTATCAAGGCGATGGCGACTTGGCAGCGATTGGCACAGCGGAAACGATTCACGCTTTCAACCGTGGTGAGAGCATCGTGGTGGTGTTCATCAACAATGGTATTTATGGCATGACAGGTGGGCAAATGGCTCCTACCACTTTGGAAGGCATGAAAGCTTCAACTTGTCCGTTTGGTCGCGACCCTAAGACTGAAGGCTATCCGCTGAAGATTAGCGAATTGCTCGCTTTGCTTCCCGGCACTCGCTATGCCACTCGTCAGGCTTGCCACACGGCTGCCTCGGTGCGCAAAACGAAAAAAGCGTTGATGAAAGCTTTCAAAAACCAAATGGAAAATAAAGGCACTTCAATCGTCGAGGTGGTTTCCACTTGTGCTTCGGGCTGGAAAATGCCCCCTGCCAAAGCCAACGATTGGATGGTGGAGCATATGTTTGCGAATTATCCGCTAGGCGATCTCAAAGACATTTAGCTGTGCCGTTGGCGCTTGAGCTGCGCTGCTGGGCTTCGCGCCAAAGCCAAAGCGGCAAAGCCAATGCGCTGAAAGCAAAGCGCCGAAGGCAATGCGGCAAAGCCAAAGCGCCGAAGCCAAAGCGCCGAAGGCAAAGCGGCAAAGCCAATGCGCCGAAGGCAAAGCTTAATTAAAAACACAAAAAAGAAAGACAATGAACGAAGAAATAATAATCGCAGGATTTGGTGGACAAGGGGTGCTCTCGATGGGCAAGATTTTAGCTTATTCGGGCATCATGCAAGATTTGGAAGTTTCATGGATGCCTTCCTATGGACCTGAAATGCGTGGCGGAACCGCCAACGTTACAGTGATTCTGTCGGACGACCGCATCAGTTCGCCTATTGTGAACCAGTTTGACACTGCCATCATCCTCAATCAGCAATCGCTCGACAAGTTCGAGCATCAAGTGAAGCCGGGCGGCATACTCCTTTATGATAGCAACGGCATCACGCATCGCCCCACACGCACCGACATTGAAATCTATCGCATCGACGCTACTGAAGAGGCGGCTAAGATGGGCAATAACAAGGTTTTCAATATGATTGTGCTTGGTGGATACCTCAAGGTGAAACCCGTGGTGAAACTCAGCAATGTGCTTGAAGGCTTGAAGAAATCATTGCCCGAACGCCATCATAAACTGATTCCTTTCAATGAAAAAGCCATTGAGCAAGGAATGGGGATTGTGGTGAAAGAGTAAGTAGCCCCCTCCAACTCCCCCAAGGGAGAGAGGTAGTTCCAATAAATAAAAAAGCTCGCTGTGTGGCGAGCTTTTTTTATTCATTACCGTCAGGTCAACTAATCCCTAGCCCCTAACAACTACCCCCTAATCAACCAACTTCCGATATTTAATTCTCGTTGGACCGACATCGCCCAAGCGTTTCTTTTTGTTTTCTTCGTATTCAGAATACGAGCCTTCAAAGAAATGCACATAGGAATCTCCCTCGAATGCGAGAATGTGCGTTGCGATACGGTCGAGAAACCAGCGGTCGTGGGAAATCACCACGGCACAGCCTGCGAAATCAAGCAAACCTTCTTCGAGCGCACGAAGCGTGTTCACATCAATATCGTTGGTCGGCTCATCGAGCAATAGCACGTTGCCTTCTTCCTTGAGTGCCATGGCGAGGTGCAAACGGTTGCGTTCACCACCTGAAAGCATGCTGCACTTCTTCTCTTGGTCGGAACCAGCGAAGTTGAAGCGAGAAACATAGGCACGAGCATTGATTTGTCGTCCACCCATATTAATAAGGTCTGCACCACCAGAGATGACTTGATAAACCGTTTTGTTAGGGTCGATGTCGCCATGCGACTGATCAACATAGGCAATCTTCACCGTTTCGCCCACATCAAACGTACCTTTGTCGGCTTCGATTTGCTTCATGATGAGTTTGAAGAGCGTTGTCTTACCGGCACCATTCGGACCAACCACACCCACAATGCCGTTTGGTGGCAAAGTGAAATTTAGGTCTTCAAACAGCACACGGTCGCCATATCCCTTCGCCACGCTTTGGGCATCAATCACTCGTTCGCCCAATCGTGGACCATTTGGAATGAAGATTTCCAATCGTTCTTCTTTTTGCTTCGTGTCTTCATTCATGAGTTGGTCGTAGGCATTCAAGCGAGCTTTCGACTTGGCATGACGAGCCTTGGGTGCCATCTTAATCCATTCCAACTCACGCTCCAAAGTCTTGCGACGCTTCGACGCTTGCTTCTCTTCTTGTGCTAGTCGTTTCGATTTTTGGTCGAGCCATGAAGAGTAGTTGCCTTGCCATGGAATGCCCTCGCCACGGTCGAGCTCAAGAATCCAGCCCGCCACATTGTCGAGGAAATAACGGTCGTGGGTGATGCAAATCACCGTGCCCGCATATTGCTGCAAGTGCTGCTCAAGCCAATGAATTGACTCGGCATCGAGGTGGTTGGTAGGCTCATCAAGGAGCAACACATCGGGTTGCTTCAAGAGCAATCGACAAAGAGCCACACGACGCAACTCGCCACCCGAAAGCTCGCCCACAGGCTGGTCGCTTGGCGGACAGCGAAGTGCATCCATAGCTCGTTCGAGTTTGGTGTCGAGATTCCATGCGTCTAGCGCATCAATTTTCTCTTGCAAATTGGCTTGCTCGTCCATGAGAGCCTGCATTTTGTCGGGGTCTTCCAGCACCTCAGGTTCGCAAAACTTATCGTTGATAGCATTGTAAGCATTCAGCACATCGACTGTTTCTTGTGCGCCTTCTTCCACGATTTC
>JBKECD010000067.1:0-15756 GCA_047974225.1 Mangrovibacterium sp. | reverse complement strand
TCAAAAAGTCTTTGTTTTTCATCGGCAGTGAGATTTAATATTTGCTCGCCAAACGAACGCTCATGCTGCCGATAGGAGCGGGCAAAGCCCGCATAATTTTGCGCTCCAAGCAGATAATCGGTGCGCCCTTTGGCGAAGCGATAGATGAAATTAGGCTCTGAAAAACTGAAGAGCCCATAGTTGAAGACGATATCTAATCCCTGCTGCTGGTCGAGCACTCGGATGGCAGAATGCCCATACATGGCATAGACTTCCGAGCTGACATCGCAGGTGATAAGGCTGATTTGGGCTTGCTCGCTGAGCTCGCGGACTTGCGCAAAGCTGGAAAGGCTGAGGAGTAGAAAGAGCGCGAAGTGCGAAGTGCGAAGTGCGAAGTGGTGAATTTGTTGTTTCATTTATCGGTCTTTGTGATGAATGCAAAGCTAGGTATTTTTTTGCAGTTTAGCGTTGTGGTCGAGTGTCAAGGCAGGTAAATCGCTTTTAAGCTGCACTTTTTCAGCAAGAAAAATTCAAGGTTTTTGGCTCTATGTCGTTTGTAGTGGGTCGACTACTCAGAACTCCAGCGGAGTTCACTGTGCATAACCCCCAGATTCATCTGGGGGGGTAAAGATGAAGTGTGTGGGTTTCTACTAGCTTGTTTGTACCCCCAGATGAATCTGGGGGTTATGCACAGTCAAGTCCTCTGGACTTGCATAGTTACCCACCATATTCGACATAGAACCAGGTTTTTCCAAATGACTGATTTTGACCGATAAAAACCTTTAATTTAGAATAGTTCCACATAGCGAATTATCGAAGGATAGTCTTCTAGATTACTTTTTTTAAGAAAAAAAGACTTGCAAAAAGCTTCTCCAATTTTCAAAACGACTCAGAGTGGCACTACAAAAGGTTCTCCCATTTTCAAAACGACTCAGAGTGGCACTACAAAAGGCTCTCCCATTTTCAAAACGACTCAGAGTGGCACTACAAAAGGCTCTCCCATTTTCAAAACGACTCAGAGTGGCACTACTAAAGGCTCTCCTATCTTTCAAAACAACTCAGAGTGGCACTACAAAAGGCTCTCCCATTTTCAAAACAACCCAGAGTGGCACTACTAAAGACTCTCCTATCTTCCTTCAAAAAAACAAAAAGTTTAAAAGCGATTTACCTGAGTGTCAAGGAGAATAAAAAAGTTTGACTCAGAGGGTCTATAAAGGATAGTTTGGTCGGGAAATAACAAACTTTGTTAAAACAACTTGCGCTATTGAACATTAAACTTGACAAGTGTTGTGCATAATGTTACATTTGTCGTGAAACATTTTTAATGCAGCAAGTTATGATTGATATTGAGTATTTATTGGACTCTCCCATTTTTGCTCGAATGACCCGAGCAGAGACGCAGTCGATTTTAGCAGAAGTAGGATATTCATTGCGTAAATATGCGCCCGGTGAATTGATTGTCGAAGAAGGAACTCGAATTGAATCGGCGCATTTTGTGTATAGCGGAAGGGTGCAGACTTATTTCGCCACCATCAGCGGCAGGATTGTCAATGTGAATGTGCTGGAGACGCCGAGCGCTATTGCTCAAGATACCCTTTTTGCCGAGGGGGCGACTTTCCCTGTTTCGGCAGAAGCGATTGACGAAGTGGTGATTTTGGAAATGCCGGTGAAAGAATTGCTAAAAGTATTTCAACATAGCCCCATCTTTTTGACTAACTACTTGGCATATGTTTCTTCAAGATTTAGCATGATGACCAATCGCATGCGGATGATGTTGATGAAGACTATCCCACAGAAGTTGGCATTCTTGATTTTAGACTTGGCAGGCAAGGAGCTTGATGTCGTTCTCTTGCCCATGTCGCAGACGGAATTGGCGGAATATCTAGCAGTTACTCGCCCCTCGCTAGCTCGCGGATTGCGTCAATTATCCGAAATGAAGCTCATCAGCTATAAAACCCGAAAAATTAAAATCCTCGATAAAGCAGGGCTAGTAAAACTGCTCGAAGTGAAAGAAGAAGCGTAGGCGATTCAATTACGAATTACGAGAGGGGTGCTCCAATGTTTCAACCCTGCTAATTCGTAATTGTTAATTCGTAATTTTCAAGTGTATTACTTTTTTTGTTTCAAAGAAATCTTCTTCAAAGAAATCGCTCAATTCATAGAGTGTTGTGTTTTCCTTGAATTGCACAAGTTCGTCTTCAAAATCACCACCTTTCAGATAGATGATGCCGTTGGCAAAGGTATTTTTCTGGTCGGTGGTCTGAACTTTCGTGCGCACGAGCGACACGAAGCGGGGGAATGCCGTTACGGCTCGACTCACCACAAAATCAAATTTTGCTTTCACCTTTTCTGCTCGTTGCTGGCGACCGACCACATTGGTCAAGCCCAATTCTTCCGCCACGGCATTCACCACAGTAATTTTCTTGGCAATCGAATCGACTAGTAGAAAGTCGGTTTCGGGAAACAGAATCGCCAGCGGAATGCCGGGAAATCCTCCGCCACAGCCCACATCCATTACCTTAGTGCCCGGGGCAAAGTTGGTTACTTTCGCAATCCCTAGTGAATGCAGCACATGCCGCTCATAGAGTTGGTCGATGTCTTTGCGTGAAATGACATTAATCTTGTCATTCCATTCTTGATAGACTTTGCCCATGCGTGCGAATTGCTCTATTTGCTTTTCGCTCAGATTGGGGAAATATTTTAAAATGAGTTGATGCATGTGTAGTTGAATTATCACCCACGATTAAAATCGTGGACTAACAAGATGCTGCCCCTCTGGGACTAGGAGATGCACATTATGTAAATCATGTTCGCATAGTGCCATCGGCACGACACCTTGTTAGCCCATGATTTTAATCATGGGAATTTTATGAGTTGTGAGTTGGGTAGGCTTAGCTCTCTAATTAACCACTAACAAGAAATAATTTTTCTTACCCTTTTGAGCGAGGATATATTTGCCTGCGATGAGGAAATCAGCATTGATGATACCATTTTCATCGGTGTATTTCTCTTTATTAATGCTTAATCCATTGCCTTTGATGGTGCGACGTAATTCCCCTTTTGAGGGGAAAGCCGTTGCTTCCTCTGCTAGCAAGTCGAGCACATTAATTCCGGCTTCCAATTCGCTTTTTGAAATCTCAAATTGAGGCACACCCTCAAATACCGCGAGGAATGTTTCTTCATCGAGCTTACGAAGACTATCCGCAGTGCCTTGTCCGAACAAGATTTGTGATGCTTCCACCGCCATTTCGTAATCTTGGCGTGAGTGTACCATCACCGTGATTTCCTCGGCAAGTTTTTGTTGCAAGGCACGTTGGTGAGGCGCTTCTTGGTGAGCAGCCACTAGTGCTTTCACTTCTTCTTCGGAAAGAAGGGTGAATATTTTGATATATCGCTCGGCATCGACATCGGAAGTGTTCAGCCAGAATTGGTAGAATTTATAGGGTGAAGTGAGCTGGCGGTCGAGCCACACGTTGCCCGACTCGGTTTTGCCAAATTTCGTGCCATCGGCTTTGGTGATGAGCGGACAAGTCAAGGCAAAAGCTTCGCCTTGCTCCTTGCGGCGAATGAGTTCGGTGCCCGTGGTGATGTTTCCCCATTGGTCGGAACCTCCCATTTGCAATTTGCAATTATGCTCGCGATAGAGATGTAGAAAGTCGGTGCCTTGCACAAGTTGATAAGAAAACTCGGTGAATGATAGTCCCGCTTTCGACTCATCGCCTAGGCGTTTTTTTACACTGTCTTTCGACATCATGTAATTCACAGTGATGTGCTTGCCAATATCTCGGATGAAATCCAAGAAACTAAATTCCTTCATCCAATCATAGTTGTTCACCAAGATAGCCGCATTAGGGGCATCGCTCTCGAAATCGAGAAATCGAGCTAGTTGCGCCTTGATTCCCTCTTGGTTGTGTCGCAGGGTGGCTTCATCGAGCAGGTTGCGTTCTTGCGACTTCATCGAGGGGTCGCCAATCATGCCAGTAGCCCCGCCAATCAAAGCAATGGGTCGATGCCCTGCGATTTGAAGGTGCTTGAGCATCATCACCCCCACGAGGTGTCCGATATGTAGCGAGTCAGCCGTTGGGTCGATGCCCACATAGGCTGATGTAATTTCTTTTTGGAGTTGTTCTTCGGTGCCAGGCATGATGTCGTGAATCATGCCGCGCCATTGAAGTTCTTTGACAAAGTTCATATGTTGAGTTGTGAATTATGAGTTATGAATTATGAGTTCGCAAAGATATAAAAATGGAGCTAAATATCTGTAAGCGGATTTTTGATTTCTTTCTGTTTGGAAAAAAGTTCGAGGGTTTTATCAGCAACCTTTTGGAGTGGTTCATATAAGATAGATTTCTTTTTGAAGTCGGCTGAAATTAAGTCGTCCTCATGGTCGAAGCTATCCACAATGCTGATGATGACACACAGGATGATGGCGATTTTCAGAAAGGCGAATGCGCCACCGAGCAAGCGATTGACAAACCCGAGGGCGAGCGCTTCAAAGAGTTTCGTCAGCAGAACAGCCACCAGTCGAAATGCGATATATACAATAATAAATAGCACGAGGAAGGCAATGAAATTGCTGTATTTTGCTCCGAGGTCTAATTTGTCGGTGAGCCATTGCGCCCCATCGCCATAAAAAGCGATGGCAATCCAGACGGCAGCAATGATTCCGACCAGCGAAAGCGCCTCTTTAAAAAGCCCATTGATGCAGCCCCGAATGGCAGCCACAATCAGAAGGATGGCGCAGATGATATCAAAAAAAGTGAAGTCCATAGATTTGAAGTTAATGGCATTTGTGTCTGCAAAGGTAAGATTTAATTGCTAATGGTCAATGCTTGCATGGGCGGAGTAAAAACATTCTTCCCAAAAAACCATTTGGCGGAAGCGAGTAAAAATATTTTTTCTCGTAAAAACCATTTGGCGGAAGCGAGCAAAAACTAAGCATAAACACGTATTCATTTTCTTGAAAAACCGCACCGCAGGGGGATTTTCAGGGTGCAATATAAATTATTATGCAGAAAATGACTATTTAACATTATTATCGTTTGTTTACTTGGTGGACAATGTTATCTTTGCTCGCTGTTAAGAAGATAGAATTATTAGATGAGTTTTTTCAAAAATATCCATGCCTATATATTGTCTGCATTGGTCTGCCTGACGCTTTCTGTTGAAGCTCAGGTGAAGGCGGGCTATGCGCCTGAGTTAGATAGCTTATCGGAGGCGATGCAGCGTGCGACTGACCCCGTGGAGCAAGTCAGATTGGCGAATGAAATGACTGATTGGTATCTACGCAATGGCAAAGATGCGACCCAATCGCTAGTAGATGCCAAGCGATTGATTGCTTCGCTGGAGTCATCGGGGGTTGATTATGATGAACAAAAGCTGAATTATCAGAAATGCACCACACTGCTTAATCACTCCTATGCTTGTGTAACGAGCAAAGATGTGCAAGGGCTTTATGATAGTTTGGTGCAGCTCGATTCGATTGCGAGCATGGAAATCTTGCGAGCGCCCGAGCATCAGATGGAACAATACAATAATTGGAAATTTGAGGCGGAGCAAAATATCGCTTATTGCTATTTTGTGGAGGGAATGGTGGAAGATGCTTTCTTGGCTTTGGATAGGGCTGTGAAAAATGCAGCAAGCATGAAAATGCTGGAATGGGTGGGCTCTGCCTATAAGAAGCAGGCGGAGATGTATTTTGAAATACAGGACTATCGCAAGGCAGTAGAGTACTACAAACTAGGGATTAAGAATCTTGAAAAGAGTGGCAAGCGAGACGGTGTGCTGCGCATGTGCTATTTGGGGCTAGGTAATGCTCTTGTTCGCTCGAATGAGGTGAAAGAAGTGGTCGAAATCTATACCCAAGCTATTGAGCTTTTCCAAAAAGCAAATGACCAAAATGGCATAGCTTCGTGCTATTATAATTTAGCGCAACTGTATCATCGGGTAGAGGACTATGAATACGCTTCTCGCAATGCCAAGAAAGCCGCCGATAGCTATCGTTCCCAAAAGAATTTTTCAGATTTGGCGGATTGCTTAGATATTCTCACCTCGTCGGCCTATCGAAAAGGGGATTTTGCGGGGATGATTGATAATGCTTTGGAAGCTCTGAAACTTAGAAATCAAGTGGGAGATAAGTATGCGGCGTTGGTGTCTAATGATGTTTTGGTGTTTGCCTACCTCTCGGCAGCTCGTCATCTTGATGAGTTTAATGAGGGCGATTACTATGTGCATCAGGCGCATATGTTCAGCCAACGCACCGTGATGAATGAAATGTCGAATTTCGATAAACTGAAATCATATAGCACGCTGCGAGCTTTTGTGGATGCTAAGGCAAATGGGGGTAATGTGATGTGGCACACTGGGCGAGGCACTTCAATGAATTTATTGTCGCTGCGGACGAATAAAATGGCGGAATCAGGAAGACAGCAAGTGCTTCAAAGCAAGATTGCGAAGTTTGAAAACGCCAATCAGCGGCAGACCATCGAGCAGCAAGAAAAAAGCATTCGTGTGGCACGCATGCGCTTTTGGATGGTTTTGGCGTCGTCGTTTATTATGGTTATCCTCGTGTTTTATGTCTACCATGTTTCGCGCAAGCAGCGCATAAGCAATCAGGTGTTGCAAGAGCGTAATGAGCAAATCGAAGCTCAGCAAGCGACCTTAAATAAGCAGATTGAAGAAACCAAATCGCTGATGGGATTTAAGGAGCGGATGACCAACATGATTATTCATGACTTGAAAACACCGCTCAATGGTATTATGAGTGCGGAGTTTATTGATGACGAGTTGCTGAAAAATGAGATTGTTCGCCATTCGGCAAATGAGATGATGAACTTGGTGCAAAATGTGCTCGACTTTTATAAGTCGCAAGAAACAGGCATGGTGGTAAGGGCTCGCAAGGTGAACTTTGCTTCAGTGGTGGAGAGCGAAATCCGAAATATACGCTTCATCTTGGATGAAAAAATGCTTCAATTGAAGTTTGAAGACACGAAGTTGCCCTCTTTTAATGCCGACCCTCAGTTATTCCGTCGTGTGATTAGCAATGTCTTTAGCAATGCTGCCAAATATTCGCCGCAAGGTGGCACAATTGAGGTGAAGGCTCGGGTGGAAAATGAAAAAGATATACGCATTGAAATCTCTAATCAAGGACCTCCAATCCCCGATGATGCGGTGGAATTAATCTTCCAACCTTTCGGTCAAGCCGGTGGAGGAAAAGATTTGGGCAAGGCTTCATCAACGGGATTAGGATTGACTTTCTGCCAAATGGCAGTAACAGCTCATGGAGGCTCGATAGGGGTTACCCCTAACAAAATCGATGGCGCAGAATTTTGGATTTACCTCCCGAATTGCGTAGTTTAGTCCCCTCCAGCTCCCCCGAGGGGGAGGGCGCAAATGAGCAGAACGGTTGTGCTAGTAAAAAAAAAGATGAACATACAACCTTGAGCCTTTAACTCCTTCCTCCTAGGGGAGGTCGGGAGGGGCTTTTACTCGACACTATGGAAATAATATATCATGCAGGGCGATATTTTGAGTTGATATACAAGGTATTTTCTCGCCCCGAACGAAAAAAAATCTATGCCAAGCGCACGATGAGCGAGCTCGAAGCTTTGGGGCTCAACTCGGTGGGCTTGGTGGTGCTGATTTCGATATTCATGGGCGCAATCATCACTTTGCAGCTCGCCTATAACATGGATAGCCCTTTCTTGCCCTCTTATCTGATTGGGCTGGGCAATCGTGATACGTTGATTTTGGAATTTTCCTGTACTATTTTGGCTTTGATTTTAGCGGGCAAGATTGGTTCAAACATCACTTCTGAAATCGGCAGTATGCGGGTAACAGAGCAGATTGATTCGCTCGAAACAATGGGTGTCAATTCGGCAGCTTATCTGATTATGCCTAAAATTGTTGCCGTAGTTTTTGTTTTTCCCTTCCTATCGGTGTTGAGTATTTTCTTTGGCTTGCTGGGTGGCTCGATTGTGGGTCCTGCGGTAGGGGCAATCTCTCTGTCGGACTATATCGGCGGGATTCAATATTTGTTTCAGCCAGATTATGTGGTGATTTCGTTGGTGAAGTCGCTGTTTTATGGCTTTATTGTGGCGTCGGTGTCAGCCTATTGGGGATATTATGTGGAGGGTGGCGCTCTCGATGTGGGCAAATCAAGCACCAAGGCGGTGGTGAACACTAATATTCTGATTTTGGTGTTCGACTTAATACTCACTCAACTTTTGATGTAATGATTCGAATAGAGAACGTGTGCAAAACCTTCGAGGAAAACGAAGTGCTAAAAAATATCAGTGCCGAATTTAAGGCTGGTCAGACGAATTTGATTATCGGTAGGAGTGGTTCGGGCAAGACCGTGCTGCTGAAATCTATCGTGGGTCTGCATGAGGTGTCGAGCGGGAATATCTTTTATGGCGATCGGAATTTCACCACCATGAAGGAGAAAGAACGAAAGATGCTTCGTCGAGAAATCGGCATGGTGTTTCAAGGAGGTGCTTTATTTGACTCGCTCACGGTGGCAGAAAATGTGCGCTTCCCGATGGATATGTTTACGCACGCCAGTGAAGCTGAAAAGGAAGAACGGGTGCGTTTTTGCCTCGACCGAGTGAACATACGCCGTGAGGCGTTCGACCTCTCGCCGAGTGAGATCTCGGGCGGCATGCAGAAGCGAGTGGCAATCGCACGAGCGATTGTGCTCAATCCGAAATATCTGTTTTGTGATGAGCCCAACTCGGGGCTCGACCCCGAAACCTCTATTGTGATTGACAAGTTGATCCATGAAATCACGCAAGAATATAACATCACCACTGTGATAAATACGCACGACATGAACTCGGTGATGGAGATTGGCGACCAAATACTATTTATCAGCGAGGGCGTGAAGACTTGGGAGGGAAACAGTCCGGAGATTTTGCTGACTGAAAATGTTAAATTGCAGGACTTTGTTTTTGCCAATCCGCTATTTCGTGAAGTGCGTGATGTTAGATTAAGGTCAAAGCCTGAAGACTAACATTTTTTTAGTATCTTCTTTGGATAGAAATGTGTAAATTTGCCGCTTAATCAGTAATTTAGAATTTATGTGGGCTTGGCTTTCGCGAATAATCCTTAGAAATAGGATTACAATATTATCTATCCTCTTTCTTTTCACCTGTTTCATGGGATATCACGCCACCAAGGTGGAGATGTCCTATGAATATGCAGCGCTTCTTCCCGAGGAAGACCCTGCTTATGTGGATTATGAACGCTTTGTGGAGCAGTTCGGTGGTACGCAAGATTTGATTGTGGTGGGGGTGCAAGATTCGGCATTCTTTCAGATGGAAAATATTCAGGCGTGGCAAGCTCTTTCTCGTCAATTAAAGGAAATACCCGGAGTGGAGTCGGTCATTTCAGCCACTTCATCCATCAATCTGATTAAGGATGCGCAAAATAAAGTATTCCTCACTCTCCCTGTGTTTCCCGACACGCTGACTTCGCAAGCGCAGCTTGATAGTTGTGCAGCGGTTTTTCACAGCCTGCCCATTTATCGCAATTTGCTGCACAACCCGAAAGAAAATGCTTATGTGATGGGCGTGGTGGTGAGCAAAGACATGATGGCAACCAAATCGCGCGACAACATGGTGCTCAATATTAAGAAGCATTGCGAGGAATATGGAGCACAGACCAATCATCATATCCGCTATTCGGGCTTGCCCTATGTGCGGGTGATTTCAGCTATCAAAATCAAAAAAGAGATTTTCTTGTTTAGCGCATTGGCATTGCTGTTGTGCATTGTGATTTTGTATTTGTTCTTCCGCTCCTTTAAGGCGGTCATTATTCCTTCGGTTATTGTGCTTTTTGGGGTTACGTGGGCGCTCGGCACAATGGGCATTCTGGGCTATAAGATTACCCTGCTCACGGGCATGCTGCCCTCGCTGCTGATTGTCATTGGGATTCCCAATAGCATCTACATGCTCAATAAGTATCACTATGAATACCGCTCGCATGGCAATAAGGTGAAGGCTTTGCAACGGGTGATTATGAAGATTGGCAATGCTACTTTTCTCACCAACCTCACCACTGCCTCTGGATTCGCCACGTTCTTAATTACTAACAGCAACATCTTGCGTGAGTTTGGCTTGGTGGCGTCGGTCAATATCTTGGCGCTATTCCTCTTGTCGCTCATCATGATTCCGTCGATTTTCAGCTTCCTTGCTCCGCCCGAGGAACGCCATGTGAAGCATCTCGACAATAAGGGTGTTCAGGGAATAATCCGCAATTTGGTGAAGCTGACCTCTAAACATATCAAGTTTATTTATGCTGGAGCGGCAGCGGTGGTCTGCATCGGTATTTGGGGCATTACTCAAATGACGAGCACGGGTTATATGGTGGACGACATCCCCGAGAAAGATCCGATTTATCAGGATTTGAAGTTCTTTGAGCGCAATGTGGAGGGCGTGATGCCCCTCGAAATAGTGGTGGATGCAGGCAAGCCCGGGCGAGCAATGAACTTGACGACCCTCCGATTGGTGGATCAGTTGGAAGACACTTTGGCTAATTATGAAGAGCTGTCGGGTTCGCTTTCCGTCCTCAATGGGTTGAAGTTTGCCAGACAAGCGTTTTATAATGGCGGTGAAGAGTATTATAAGATTCCGACCTCCAGTGAAATGTCATTCTTGATGCGCTATGCTCAGAATAGCACCGAGGGCACAGGCTTTGGCATGGAAAGCTTAAATTCGCTGATGGATAGCACGCAGCAAATCACTCGGGTGAGTGTGCGGGTGAAAGATGTGGGCACCGACCGCATGGATTCGCTCTATCATGCTTTCCAGCATGATGTGCAAGAAATATTCCCTGAAAGCTATAATGTTACGGTTACAGGAACGAGTGTAACTTTCTTCAAGGGAACACAATATTTGGTGCAGAATTTATTCTCAAGTTTGGCATTGGCGATTGTGTTGATTTCACTGTTTATGGCAGCCATGTTCCGTTCGTGGCGTATGGTGATTTTTTCGCTGATTCCAAATATTTTGCCGCTGATATTCACGGCAGCCATCATGGGATTTGCGGGCATCTCGATTAAGGCGTCCACCATCTTGGTGTTTAGCATCGCTTTTGGGATTTCGGTGGACAACACGATTCACTTCTTGGCGAAATATCGCCAAGAGTTGGCACATAATAATTCAAATATTCAGAAGGCGGTCATGGCGGCGCTCAATGAAACGGGTGTGAGCATGCTCTATACGTTTGTGGTGCTTTTCTGCGGATTTGGCATTTATAGTTTGTCGCAATTCGGTGGAACGGCTGCTTTGGGCACATTGGTTTCGCTCACTTTGTTGGTGGCGATATCTGCCAATCTAATCTTGCTGCCCAGTCTGCTCATCGGATTAGAACGATTGACCACCCGACGTTTTGAAAAAGAGAAAACAATGATTGAAATTTACCCCGAGGATAACGATATTCAGGTGGAAGACCTGAAAATGGAAGATCTCGAAGGGGGAGCGTAGGGAATGGAGAATTGAGAGTGGAGAATTGAGAATGGCAGTCCCACGGTTGCTGAGCGCAGTCGAAGCATCGGGGCGACATCTTTGTAGCCCCGGGTTTCAACCCGGGGGAAGAGAACCCTTCACCACCCGAAGCCCCGTAGGGGCGACACTTTAAAATTGAAAATTGGCTTTGTGCTAAAAATAAATGTATGGAAAAAGTAGCTAGTTTACAAGAGTTGTTTGTTGCTCGATTGGAGCAAGAGGCGTTGCGGATTTCGCAAACTGAGCCAGTGAATTTATATCGCCCAGTGAAGTATATCCTCGATATTGGAGGTAAGCGATTGCGCCCTGCCATGGTGCTGTTGTCGAGCGAGCTTTTTGACGGCAGTCAAGAAGATGCTCTCAAAGCGGCTCTTTCGGTGGAGCTTTTCCATAATTTTACCTTGCTCCATGATGACATCATGGATAATGCTGATATTCGCCGGGGGAAACCTACGGTGCACAAGCAATATGACATTAACACCGCCATTCTTTCGGGCGATGCCATGTCGATTCATTCCTATCAATATTTGCTTCAATGCGAATCTCCAAATATCATGTCGGTCATCAAGCTTTTCACTCGCACCGCCATTGAGGTGTGCGAAGGACAGCAATATGACATGGATTTTGAAACACGCATTGATGTGTCGGCTGATGAATATCTCGAAATGATTCGATTGAAAACGGCAGTGCTTTTGGCGTGCTGTTTCAAGACGGGTGCGTTGCTAGGCAACGCTTCGGAGCAAGATGCCGACTTGATGTATGATTTCGGCATCAACCTTGGATTGGCATTTCAATTGCAAGATGACTATCTCGACACCTATGGCGATGTGGAAGTGTTTGGCAAACGCATCGGTGGCGACATTGTGTGCAACAAGAAAACCTATCTGCTGATTCACGCCCTAAAGAATGCTTCGCCTGAATTGCGCAAGCAACTGCTCGCTTGGATTGACAAAAAAGACTTCGATGAGGAAGAGAAGATTGCAGCGGTGAAAGCCATCTACGATGAAATCGGAGTGGCAGCCATCAACCAAGCCGCCATTGATACTTATTACGAGCAAGCGGTGAGCTGCCTAAATGCCCTGCAACTATCAGCCGACAAAAAAACGATACTCTTTGAATTGGCTGATGCGATTATGAAGCGGGAGAAATAAACAATTTTGTTTATCGACAGATATTGCTATCTTTGTTCCATAAAACAAATGAGTATGTTGCCAGAGTTAGTCAATATAAAAGGTATTCATCCGGGAGTTATTCTTCGGCGAGAGCTTAAAAAACAAAGAATGACAAGCAAAGAGTTTGCGTTATCCTTAGGGGAATATCCGCAGACTATTAATGCAATAAGCAACGAGCGTCGAGGAATAAACCCAGCACTATCCATCAAGCTTGGCAATGCATTTCAGATTGATGAAGCGTATTTTATGCTGTTGCAAGCTTATTATGAATTGGAAATTGAGCGCAAAAGGGCAATTCCTCATCAGGCAAAACCCAATTTGAGCAAACTTCGACCAATTTTGTTTTGGGACACAGAGATTGCGCATATTGATTGGGAAAAGCAAAGAAAAGCAATTATCCGTCGAGTGTTTGAACGGGGCAATGAAGAAGAGATTTTAGAGATTATATCTTTTTATGACCGTGAAATTGTCAAACAAGAATTAGCGGATATTCCACAGTCGCTGCCTTCTCTTGCAGAAAATGTTTTGAAATACTTATCCTCGAACTGACATGCTTGCTGAACTTCATAAGGAAACAGTTTCATGTCGAAATGCTATATGAAGGCAACAATAGCTTTGGGAAAAGCTACTACCTTGGTTCGAGCAAAGAAGACCTTGTGAAGTTGGATTTGTTTTACACCGATACTTTTATTTTCCCTTCTCTTGAGGTCAGTTGTGTTCGATTGGCGAGCATAGAAGAAATTGCTGCAATGAAGATGGAAGTTATTGGAAATAATGGTCGGAAGAAAGATTTTTGGGATATCCATGAATTGCTTGAAACCATCTCTTTGGAAGAAATGTTTTCTTTTCACGCCATGCGTTATCCGTATTCACACACTAAAGAAGACCTTCAAAGAAAATTAATTGACTTCAGCTATGCCGACTATGACTTTGACCCTATTTGCTTGAAAGGGAAATATTGGGAGCTGATAAAGCTAGATATCGAAGAGCAATTATAGCTGCTGCCTCTAGCTTATGGCTTATCGCCGCGAAGCGACTGCATCATCTTTTCACTCACCAAAAAGATAGCAGGTTTCTTGGAATAGGGGTTCTCTTGGGTGATGACTGGCGTTTGATACACTTCCTCGATATTCTCGAAAGTGATAATCTCCTGCGGTGTGCCTTGCTTATAGATGCCGCCTTTTTTGAATAGCAACAGTTGATTGCAATATTCCGAAGCGAGATTCAAATCATGAATGACCATCAGCACCGTCAAGCCAGCTTCTTCGTTGAGCTGTTGCAGCAGATTGAGGATGCGCACTTGGTGCTTGATGTCGAGATTGGAAGTGGGTTCATCGAGCAAAAGCAAATCAGGCTCTTGGGTGAGAGCTCGGGCGATGGCAGCTCGCTGCTGTTCGCCACCACTGAGCTCGGTCATGATCTTATAGCGATAGTCGAGCACGCCCGTAAGTTCCATATATTTTTCCGCTAGCTCCAAATCGAGTACTGATTCCTTTAGCTGAAAGCGCGATTGATAGGGCATTCTGCCCATCAACACATAGTCTTGCACCGATATTTCGCCCACATCCACCGATTGCGACACAATGGCGATGTGCTGCGCACGCTCTTTCAGTGTATAGTCCTTTAAGTTTCGCCCAGCAAGTGTGATTTCACCATTCAGCCACTTCAACGATGAAGTGATACCTTTGAAAAGTGTGGTTTTCCCCGAACCATTCGGACCGATAATCCCCGTAAACGAACCCTTAGCGATGCTAAAGTTCACCTCCTTGATGGCAAACGATGGATAGCCGCAGCTTAAATCTTTGACGGAGAAAAAGCCCGAGCCCCCTCCATCTCCCCCGAGGGGGAGGGTAGAGGCACTAAGTATATTAATATTGTTATCTTTCATTGTTGGTTGCTTGATGGTTCTAGTCCCTCCCCCTCGGGGGAGTCGGAGGGGGCTTCTATTTTCTACTCATAATCACAATAAAACTAATGCCGCCCAGCATGCCGGTAATCACGCCAATGGGTAGTTCATTGGGCGAGATGATGGTGCGGGCGAGCATGTCGGAACTCACGATGAAGCATGCCCCAAGCAAAAAGGAATTGAGGAGCAACACCCGATAATCCGAGCCAAAGATTAGCCGGAGAACGTGCGGAATGATTAAGCCCACGAAGCCAATCACTCCAGCCACCGCCACACAGATGCCAGTGAGCAAGGACGTGAGCACAAACAGCAGTTTCACTGCTACATCGGTGTTGATGCCGAGGTGCTTCGCCTTTTCTTCGCCAAGGCGAAGGGCGTTGAGGGGTTGCACAAAGAGATAGGAAACAACGAGCACTGCCACACTTAGCCCGAGTGTGCTATATATTAAAGTCTTGTTTGATTGGTCGAGCGAGCCCATTGTCCAAAAGATGATGCCTTGCAGGTTGTCGCTCGAAGTGATTGCCATGATAAACATCATGGCTGATGACGCGATGAAGCTAATCATCACCCCGATGAGGAGCATCCGCTGAATGTCAATCCGTCCGTGCTTCGCACTGAGCGAATAGACCAGCAAGATGGTGATGAATGAACCAAGGAATCCAGCCACAGGCAGCATCATCGAGCCGAAAGCCGATTGCAAGCCCAGCACGATGCACAATGCCACGCCCAAAGACGCACCTCCCGAGATGCCCAGCGTGAAAGGCTCAACCAGCGGATTGCGATAAATCCCTTGCAGAATCACGCCCGCCAAAGAGAGCGAACCGCCCACTGCCACCCCCAGCATGATGCGTGGCAAGCGCACTTCGCTGATGAGCATCTGCGCAATATCGGGTTCTTCGCTTCGCTTGAAAAGCAGCTTCACCGCTTCCATGAGCGACACGTCGAGTTCGCCCACCGAGAGCGATAGTGCCATCAGTCCGAGCAGCAAGACCAAAGAAAAGATGCTTGCTGCAATCCACCAAAAGTATCGTTTGTTTGGCTGCATTAATTATAGATGATGTTGATGATTTGAGTGAGAACCTCCACGAAGTCGTCGGGCGTGGGACTGCAAGCCATGTCGGCATCAAGCTCATAGATGTGTTTTGCCTGCACCGCTTTGAGCGAACTGTATTTCGTCCAGTTTCGGCTTTCGTCC
>JBKECD010000038.1:0-3094 GCA_047974225.1 Mangrovibacterium sp. | reverse complement strand
CGAAAAACTTACGACGCACTTCGTCCACACCGCCCACGTCAAATTTCAGGTTGTCCCAAGGCGCAGAGTTAGTCAGCATATACCAGCGAAGCGGGTCGGAACCATATTGCTCAATGGTGGAGAATGGATCAACGGCATTGCCCAAACGTTTCGACATTTTATTGCCGTTTTTATCGAGCACCAAGCCATTAGAGATAATATTCCGGAATGCTACTGAATCATCAATCATCGTAGCGATGGCGTGCAAGGTGAAGAACCAGCCACGTGTTTGGTCAACCCCCTCCGCAATGAAATCAGCAGGGAAAGGATAGGACGGTGTCTTTACTCCCTCTCCTTTGGAGAGGGCTGGGGAGAGGCTAAACGGATAATGATTTTGCGCATATGGCATTGCGCCCGAATCAAACCACACGTCGATGAGGTCAGGTTCGCGGAACATTTTTTCGCCATTGTCCGCCAGCAGCACAATGTCGTCCACATAAGGGCGGTGCAAATCTATCTTCTCATAATTGGCAGCGTTATACTCGCCCACGGCGAAACCTTCGTAAGGATTTTTCGCCATTACGCCAGCAGCTACCGACTTTTCAATTTCATTATAGAGGTCTTCCACCGAACCAAAGCATTTTGTTTGTGTTCCATCTTCGGTGCGCCAGATAGGCAGTGGAGTTCCCCAATAGCGTGAACGGCTCAAGTTCCAATCCACGAGGTTTTCGAGCCAATTGCCAAAGCGACCAGTTCCGGTGGAAGCAGGTTTCCAGTTGATGGTTTCGTTCAAGGCAATCAGACGGTCTTTCACCGCTGTGGTCTTGATGAACCAACTATCGAGCGGATAATAAAGTACTGGTTTATCGGTTCGCCAACAGTGTGGATAGCTGTGTTCGTGTTTTTCCACCTTGAAGGCTTTATCTTCTTTTTTGAGCATGACTGAAATGTCGATGTCCACCGTTGGCGCATCTTCAGCCAAACTATCATCGAAAGCGTTTTTCACATATCGACCGGCAAATTCGCTGTAAGCCGCCACATTCACATTTGATGCCACAAAATCAGCATCCATATTTTCCACCAAGAAGAAACGTCCTTGCTTGTCGATGAGCGGTTGCGTTTTGCCTTCGCCATCGAGCACCAAAAGCGGAGCAATGCCAGCTTGTTTCGCCACCCGGTCGTCATCCGCACCAAAAGTAGGCGCGATATGCACAATACCCGTACCATCTTCTGTGGTTACGAAGTCGCCCGTAATCACACGGAAAGCATCGCCATCAGGGCGCACCCAGTCCATGAGTTGCTCATAGTCGATGCCTGCCAAATCCGCACCGCCATATTCCGCCATCACTTCATAAGGAATCTTTTTGTCGCCAGCCTTATAATCAGCCAAAGCTAATTCGGCATTCTTAGGGTCGAAATGCTTATGAAGCAAGTCTTTTGCCAAGATGACAGTCATAGGATTTCCCGAATAGGGGTTGAAGGATTTCACTTTCACATAGCGAATCTTCGGACCGACACAAAGTGCGGTGTTTGAAGGCAGCGTCCAAGGCGTGGTTGTCCAAGCCATGAAGTAAAGCGGTGAATCCACTCCCTCGAAAAGGAAATTTGATTTTTCATTGCGCACCACGCTGAATTGCGCCACGGCAGTGGTGTCTTTCACATCGCGATAGCAGCCTGGTTGGTTCAGCTCGTGCGAACTCAAGCCTGTGCCAGCGGCAGGCGAATAAGGTTGAATGGTATATCCTTTATAAAGGAGGTTTTTGTCGAAGAGTTGTTTGAGCAACCACCACACCGACTCGATATAACGGTTGTCATAGGTGATATATGGCTCGTCCATATTCACCCAATAGCCCATTTGCCGGGTGAGCGTTTCCCACTCTTTGGTGTATTTCATCACCTCTTTGCGACAGGCAGCGTTGTATTCCGCCACCGATATTTTCTTGCCAATATCCTCTTTGGTGATGCCGAGGGTTTTCTCCACACCGAGTTCCACAGGAAGTCCATGCGTGTCCCAACCGGCTTTGCGATGCACCCGGAAACCTTTCATGGTTTTATATCGACAGAAAGTATCTTTAATAGCTCGCGCCATCACATGGTGAATGCCCGGCATGCCGTTTGCCGAAGGCGGACCTTCATAGAAAACGAAAGTTGGTTTTCCCTCACGGGTGGTGATACTTTTGTGGAACGTGTCATCGTTCTGCCATTTCGCCAACACATCTTTGTTGATTTGCGAAAGGTCGAGTTGCTTGTATTCTTGGAATTTCTTGCTCATGGGAGACAATTATTTTTGATACTATATTATATAGCGTGCAAATATAGTAAACAATTGCGGATTATGAGCGTTCCGCTAGACTGTCTTCTCCTAATTGAGCTAAAATCGCATTCAACAACTTCCTTGAAAAGAACCTACCTACTTTCATCAACTCCTCAAATATTGGCTTCAATTCCGCAATCAGTCCTTTTTGATTTGCCTTTAGCAACAATCCCAAAGTCCCGATACAATTAATCTCTAAAGATTCAGCCACAATTCTTGCTTTATTGTCATCAATCAACAAGTAATCGGCATTTATCTCATCATATAAAATGGCTGATTCCGATTCTCCATAATCCATAATTAAGGATAGCCTATTTTTAGATTGAATCTCTTTTACTCTAGGCTTTAAACGTTCAAGCATGGAGCGATCAAAAAATGGATTGTCGTAGTTATTTAGCTCTATCCAAACAGCTTTGGCAATATAAAAATCGCCAAATATTTTCTCTATTAGCTCAATCTGCCCAATATGAATGAGTGAAATAATCGCTCCAGTATCTGCAACTACAACTTTCATTTCTTACAAAACACTTAATTTATCCACATCAGAAAACACCTGATCAACACTTGGATTCGACAAAGGGACGCCTTTTTTCGCCAATTCCTTTTCAAATTCATAGCGAGTCAATCCTGACAACTGGATTGCTTTTCCGATTGTCAACTTCCCCTCTTCAAACAACATCATTGCAATTCTAATCTGAAAATAGTTTTTAAGGTCTTGCTCATTTTCGTTTAAGGCAATCATGATCTCGGGAGATACATCTACAGGTATGCTTACATTCATAATTCCTCTTTTTCGTGGTT
>JBKECD010000189.1:0-12314 GCA_047974225.1 Mangrovibacterium sp. | reverse complement strand
TTTATTGTGCCAATGCAAGGTCAAACAATTTTGGAATATCTAAAGCCGCTTGAAACTTATTCAGCCGTGGAGATTAATTGGCTGATATATGGGAGCAGTGGACTGAAAGCAAAAGAACCCGGCACGGTGATGCAACGCTTCAAACGACATTCACAGCTCGACTGCATCCACAACCGCACGGTGAAAAGTATTGTCAATCCTCGCAAAGTGTTTTGCGTGATTGGATGCCATGAAGTGGCGCGGATTTCAGGCAAGACAGTCGATTCGCACGGACAACCCGTTGCAAAGCATTTCCGCGACCGTGAGCCGCAGCACGATGTCATCCGCATTAACCATTATGCCGTGAAATCCTATGATGAATTTCTAGGCAAGCGAGCGCGAGGCAGAGCGAGAACCGCCAATCAGCGCACGTTGGACTATTTTAAGAAATATGATTTGAATGATGTGGAAGAAGGTTTCGAACGGCCGTCCTGAGGAATCTAAACGTGAATCGCATCTTGGAGGATGTCAGACAAATAAGGTAAAATGGAAAAAATGAATACAAAAGAATTTGATTATTTGATTGTGGGGGCAGGTCTATATGGATCTATCTTCGCCCACGAAGCCACAAAGCAAGGAAAGAAATGTTTAGTCGTTGATAAACGTCCACACATTGCAGGCAACATTTACACTGAAAATATTGCAGGTATCAATGTACACAAATATGGCGCACACATTTTTCACACTAGCAGCAAGAAAGTGTGGGACTATGTGAATTCTTTTGTGGAATTTAATCGTTTCACCAATTCGCCTGTGGCAAACTACAAAGGCAAACTATACAACTTGCCCTTTAACATGAACACGTTCTATCAACTGTGGGGCGCCAAAACTCCAGAGGAAGCAAAGGCAAAGATTGAAGAACAGCGGGTAGCGTATGCTCACATTACAAAGCCTGCAAACTTAGAAGAGCAAGCTTTAGTTTTGGGTGGAAAGGATATTTATGAGAAATTAATCAAAGGTTATACAGAAAAGCAATGGGGGCGACCTGCCACTGATTTGCCTGCATTTATTATTCGAAGACTACCTTTTCGCTTCATGTTTGATAATAACTATTTCAACGATACGTATCAAGGTGTCCCCCAAGGCGGATATACTAAATTGATTGAGAGATTGCTTGCAGGAATAGAAGTGCGAACGAACGTCAATTATTTTGACTACAGAGAAGAACTAAATGCTCTTGCGGATAAGGTTGTATATACTGGAAAGTTGGATGAGTTCTATGAATATCAATTTGGCAAACTAGAGTACCGAAGTTTGCATTTTGAAAATGAGCTACTTGACATTCAGAATTATCAAGGAAATGCCGTGGTGAACTACACTGACAGAGAAGTGCCTTACACAAGAGTAATCGAGCATAAGCATTTTGAGTTTGGAAATCAAGAAAAGACATATATCACAAGAGAATATCCACATGAGTTTTCAAAAGATAATGAACCATATTACCCCATGAATGATGATAAAAATCAACAACTGTTAGAAAAGTATCAAGCATTGGCAAGCCAAGAGTCAAAAGTAATTTTTGGTGGACGACTGGCAGAGTATAAATATTATGACATGAATGTGGTGGTGGAAAGAGCTTTAGAGTTATTTAAATAAGAAAGTTATGCTGAATATAACAGAAAATACGAAAATATATGTCTATTGCCCTGCTGGGATAGTAACAGGAGGAGTAGAGTTACTGCATCAGTTAGTAGATGTATTGAATAAAGAGAGATTAGAAGCATACATATACTATATTGGAAATAAGCCGCATCAATGTCCTTCGGAATACGCTAAGTATCAGATAAAAATTGCTGATTCAATAGAGGATATTTCAAACAATATCGTAGTGCATTTTGATTCTGGTTTTAGCTATGCATCAGAATTAGATAAAGTACAAAAGATTCTATGGTGGATGAGTGTTGATAATTTATTCTTAAGTAAAAAGAATCCTCTGAAGCTTTCAGATGTATATTCTTTTAACAAGGGGATAGCTAGTGTTTGCTTTTTTAGAAAAATAAAATGGTTGTTTAAAGGGAAAAACTTTTTCCGAAGTAGTTTCTCTATTCAAAGTTTGATTGACTTAGATGCGGTTGCTGCTTATCAGTCAGAATATGCTAGAGATTTCTTGGAAAAAAAGGGATTTAAGAAAATTGTTCCACTAAAAGATTATATCAATACGGAGCATGGGACGCAGTGCGATAACCCAGAGGATAGAGAGGACATTGTACTGTACAATCCCAAGAAAGGATTTAAATATACAAAACAACTCATTCGTTTAGCAACAGAACTAAATTGGGTGCCAATTCAAAATATGACAAGAACGGAATTGGTTTCTTTGATGAGAAAAAGCAAACTGTATGTTGATTTTGGAAATCATCCCGGAAAGGATCGACTGCCTAGAGAGGCTGCACTAAATGGCTGCTGTATTATTACAGGTCGTCGAGGGGCTGCAGATTTTCACGGTGATGTTGCTATTTCTGATAAATATAAGTTTGATGAACGAAGTGCAAAAAAGAGGGATATTGTGGCAACTATAAAGGAAACCTTAGAGAATTATTCAACGAAAATAAACGATTTTGAGGACTACAGAGAAAAAATTCTTCATGAAGAGCAAGAGTTTTATCAGCAAGTTTGTACGTTGTTTAATATAAGGCGGTGATAGAAATTAACGTTTATGGATAGCGTGTTGATTTTTCAAGCTGTTCTTTAAGGTGAAGTCTTCCCTACACAATATTGCAGGTAGAGACGCAAGATCTTGCGTCTCTACTGGCGAAAGCGTTAAGCATCCTTCGAAATGCTAGAACACTAGCTCCTTCTCCTCAGCCAATAATTTTTCTTTTCTATCAGATGTTTTTTCTTTTTACGCTTATAAATTGAATGGAGCAATAAGCGGCTATTCATTTTCCATAGCAACCATGCATCCATCACGCATCGTTTATTCTTACTCATTGCTAGATCATGATATGCAGCCTTGCTTTCAAGAATCATTAGAGATCGCCCTGCATTAAATTCTTTAAAGCTTTTTCCCTCTAAATGCTGTATTTCAGCACGGGGTATGCTCATCACTTTATAGCCTGCTTTTTTGATGCGATAGGTGAGTTCTGTTTCTTCATAATACATAAAGAATGCAGGATTAAAACATCCCACTTCGTCAAGAACTGCTTTGCGAATCATCATATCTGCCCCAGTGATATATCCCACTGACAAGGGCTTACTTGTGTAGTTAAACTCTCTATTCTTCCAATATATCAGCCAAAACAGCATTCCAGATGTCATTTTATTAACCTCGTGTCTCAATCCTGGCAATACTCGCCTAAATGAATGTGTTGGTTTCATCTTTTCATCAAATAAATTGCCCCCGCAAATTCCAACTCTTGGATTGGCATCTAAGTAATCAGAAAGAATCTTAATGGCGTTATTGATTAAGATGGTATCGGGGTTTAGTAATAACACATTGCGCCCTTGTGCAATTTTAATGCCCTCATTGTTGGCTCTGCCGAAGCCGATATTCTCTTGTAGTTCGATAAGCTTAAAGTTTGGTTCGCTACCGTATTTTCCTTTCAAGAAGCTCACTGATTCATCAGGCGATTGATTATCGACAACGATAATCTCATAGTCGATTCCTTCCGTTTTTTCAAAAACAGAATCAATGCAATTTCCAATAAGGTTGAGCGTGTTATAACTTACTATAATTATAGATACGTCTGTCATTTATATTAATTCCCTTTTTCATTTTCAATTCTCTGCTTTATCTCTGGATAAACTTCCAAAATGCGCTCAAATGCGGCACGGTTTAAATCTGTTCCTGATTTGAAATTAACGGTTTTTAGTGAAAGTGTTTTGGGTTTTTCAAGCCCACGTGGTTTGTTTTGACCGAAAGGCACGGGGATAATCTTCGTGCCATTTGCCACCGCTGCTGCCCAAAACCAAATGTCGTCGGTCGTGGGGGCTATCTCTACAAATAATTTGGGGTCAATCATCTCCTCCTTTAGCGAATGAGGCGGATACAAAACTCCGCCAACACCTGTTTGTATGTTGGTGAACTTGGCATGTATTCTTTTAGCGATAAAGCTATACCATCTGTATTTTGTCCATTTTCGATAAGGCGCATTCAGTTTGATTCGTTTGGCGCGGTGAGCAAGTAGCGCATTGGGATATTGTTCGTGTAGATGCAACAAATCTCGCAGCATGTTTTCCCCATACCACACATCGTCATCAATCGTAACGATAATAGCATCGGGGAAATCCGCCAAGGCTGGCACTAGCTTTCGATAGGAGCGGATGTCTTGATCGTAGTTTCTGATTTCGAAAATCGGAAACTCTGCAGTCATGTTTTGCAATTCTTGCGGAATGCCTTCTTCTCCAAATTGGGCGAAAGTGAGATACAAAACTACTTTATCGGGCAACACCGAACCTTCCAAGATGGAGCGCACGGCTTTCGCTGCATACGAAATAGCGGCAGGAAAGGAAGTGAGAGATACGATGACTTTATTTTGTTGCGACATGGTAATTTATTGTTTGAAGGAATTTTCAATTGTTTATTTCGTCTGTGATTCGTTGTTTGATAATGGGATATTGTTCCAGAATAGATTCCAGCACTTTTCTGTTCACATCTTCTCCTGAACCGATATTGGTTTTCCGTAAGCTAATCTGACTTGGTTTTCGCAAATCGAGAGGCTTGTTGTCGCCATGCGGAACAGGTGCAATCTTTGTGCCATTTGCCACAGCGGCTGCCCAAAACCAAATATCGTCCACCGTTGGTGCCATCTCCATGAAGATTTTGGAATCAAGCATCGTCGTATCCAATGAATGAGGAGGATATAGCACGCCGCCGACACCAGTCTGCACATTGCCAAACTTAGGCTTTAGGCTCTTAATCAGATATCGCCAACTTTTATATCGTTGCCATTTGCGGTAAGGCGCATCGAGTTTTAAATCTCGAACTCGATGACCGATTATCGCATCAGGATATTGAGCATGCAAGCGGAGTAAATTTCGCAACATGTTTTTCCCATACCACACATCGTCATCAATCGTAACGATAACTGCATCGGGGAAATCTTGGAGTGCAGGCACTAATTTAGTGTAGGAACGGATATTTTCTTCGTAGAATCTGACTTGCAGCATGCTGTTTTCTTCCAACTCTGTAAGTTCTTTCGGAATAATTCCATCGGGGAATTGCGAAGCAGTAAGATATAGAACTACCTTATCAGGCAGCACCGAACCGTTCAAGATGGATTGGATGGCTTGAATGGTATACGAAATAGCCGCAGGAAAGGAAGTGAGGGATACAATAAGTTGTTTCCCTTTGAGGATATCTGATTTTAAATTCATTTTGCGTGCTTAATCTCTCATTGCTTGAATAAATAAGACCGCAAAGATATTAAATAAATGCAAATAAAGAAATTTAGCATTTTGCTGATCAGGTAAATCGCTTTTAAGCTGCACTTTTTCAGCAAGAAAAATTCAAGGTTTTTCCAAATGAGTGATTTTGACCGATAAAAACCTTTAATTTAGAATAGTTCCGCATAGCGAATTATCGAAGGATAGTCTTCTAGATTACTTTTTTTAAGAAAAAAAGACTTGCAAAAAGCTTCTCCCATTTTCAAAACGACTCAGAGTGGCACTACAAAAGGTTCTCCCATTTTCAAAACAACTCAGAGTGGCACTACAAAAGGCTCTCCTATCTTCCAAAACAACTCAGAGTGGCACTACAAAAGGCTCTCCCATTTTCAAAACAACTCAGAGTGGCACTACAAAAGGTTCTCCCATTTTCAAAACAACTCAGAGTGGCACTACAAAAGGCTCTCCCATTTTCAAAACAACCCAGAGTGGCACTACTAAAGACTCTCCTATCTTCCTTCAAAAAAACAAAAAGTTTAAAGGCGATTTACCTGTTTTGCTGATTAGGCGTCATGAAATGAAGATTCCTTCGCTGCGGAATGATGTCCTCTTAAAGAGAAAGGGGGGAGATGTCATTCCGCAGGTAAATTGTCTAATCTTTTTTGAAGTGATATAAGAAAGTAACCACCCCGTCAAAAGCGGGTTTCTTTCCGCCTTCAATCTCAAGCTGGATTTGCAATTGCACACGGCTGATGCCTCGCAAATCTTTGATGTCTTTCAGCCACACATGTGTGCGCACTCGACTATCGACAAGTACAGGAGCACCAAACTTGAAGCTCTCAATGCCATAGTTCACGAGCATGACTGTGTTTTCCACAGTGGCAATCTGCTCCCACATTTTGGGAAGTAGCGAGAGGGTGAGATAGCCGTGCGCAATGGTTGCTCCAAAGGCGCCTTCATTCTTTGCTCGCTCAGGGTCGGTGTGTATCCATTGATGGTCGAGCGTGGCATCAGCAAAAAGATTAATCTGCTCTTGAGTTATCTGAAACCAATCGGAATGACCTATTTTTTCACCTAAAAATGCAGCAAACTCATTGTGGCTTCTAATTATTACGGGACTCATGATGTATATTTTGTATGATTTGTTCGTAAAGGTAAACAATATTACCAAAAACAAAACGGCATTTTAGATTTATCTGTGTTTTTTAGCTTTGCTTGGCTATCAATTCAGCTCATGCGGGGAGTAATGATGTAAACATTTTGGAGTGTAATGGCGTTAATATAAAAACAATACCTTATTACTATGAAACATTTCTTCAGCTACAACTACCCAAAATCCAAATATGCATTCATTTGGGTTATTTTTTATGTCTATGTGTTTGTTCAGGTTATTTCGCAAGTTATTTCAAAAAATCCTGACTCGGACAATTTGCCTTTGCTGCTCGGTGGACTCTTTCTGAGCATCGGGCTTATGCTGCTCTTGAGCTTCTTCTATTGTAAGTATGCGGTGAATTATTTCGCTTGGAAAGAAACTCCGTTTGAGTTCACTGGGCGTTTTGGAGCATACATTGGGCGTGTCGTGCTCGGACTGTTGCTGAGCATCATCACTCTAGGGATTTATTTCCCGTGGTATGCTCGGTCAATCACTTCCTATGTGCTGGGCAATAGTAAATATAAAGGCGAAAGTTTTGAGTTTCTTGGCAAGGGCAGCAAGCTGTTTGTCTTTGTGCTGCTTGCAGGAGCATTGCCCATGCTTGTTCTCAGCATTGCCTACGGGGCGGTGCTTACAGCCAATCCGGCAGCACTTCAAGCTCAATCATGGATTTTCCTTGGATTAGTCTATCTGTGCATAATTCCGCTATTGTATCTCCAATATAAATGGTATATCAATTTCCGATATAAAGACTATCAGATTGTCAATAAAAGTGATTTTTGGCAAGGCTGCGGAATGATCTTAGGGCAGGTGCTGCTGATGATAATCACCGTAGGAATTTATTCGCCTGTGGCGGTGATGCGCATCTTTAAAATGTATGCCGAAACAACGACTATGGAGAATGCGACCCGAAAATTCCGATTCGGATATGATCTAGACACAAGCAAGGTGTTTCTCTTCTTTTGGGGGCAGAGCTTGCTGACCATCATCACATTGGGCATCTATTCGCCTTGGGCATTTGCCAAAGTCTGTAGGTATATCGCCTCGAAAACCTATGTCGAGGAAGTGCAATAAAGGACTGATTTACATGTATTTTTTTAACAATCACCCCTCTTCGACATAAGCAGCTTTAGATGTGGAAGGAGGGTGATTGTCGTATTGCAGATGCTGGCTTTTCGGTCTGGATGGTTGTGAAAATCACTTTGCAAACCATGGTTAAACAATCTGTTTTATATCGAATTTGCTTCTTAAGTCGTGTTTTTGATGTATATTTATCATGAAGATTGACATCTTGCTGTCGATTTTCAAGTAGTATTAACCTTAAAATTATGCGTCATGGATATCAAGAAAACAAACCAAGCAAACTTAGAAAACAAAAGAAGTGTTTTCATGCAGGTGGGACTAGTTGTTGCACTTGCACTCGTGCTTTTTGCCTTTGAGCAAAGTTCGCAGGCAATTCAGGTCGAAGAATTTGAACCAATGAACACCGTTGAGGTGGATGAGGAAATTATTCCAATCACCATCTCAGAAATGCCCAAGCCAGCACCTCCACCCATAAAGGTGATTGATGTGTTGGTGATTATCGAAAATACCGATGAGCCAATCGAAGAGCCCATCATTGAGTCAATCGACGATTTTTCTGATATATCGACCCTGCTCGCTCGTGTAGGTTCGGGCAATGAAGAAGCGGTGGATAATACGCCTTTCGTCGTGGTGGATCAAATGCCTGAATTTCCCGGGGGCGACCGAGCGATGCTCGCATTCCTCGGAAAAACGGTAAAATACCCAACAATAGATTTGGAAAGAGGTGTGAGCGGAACGGTGTATATCAGCTTTGTGGTGGAAAAAGATGGAAGCATTGGCAATGTAACCGTGCTTCGAGGCATTAATGAGTCGCTCGACCGAGAAGCAATGCGTGTGGTGCAATCCATGCCACGCTGGAAACCTGGCAAGCAAGGATCGCAAACGGTGCGTGTGTCGTATCAAGTGCCAATCACGTTTAAAATTCAACATTAAGGTAAAGCATTCGCACATCGGAGACTGAAAAAACAGAAAAAACAGCCTCAAAAGGCTCGAAAGAGATAAAATCATGTTAAAATTTGCATGTTTCAGCTCATATTTGTGTGCTATGTGAATTATTTTCTATCTTTATCGGCTGAAAAGACGAAATAAATTAAAACAGATAGAAACCTTAGGTTATTAAAGCTCAATTATGGAACTAAAAAAGTCGAATAAAGCCGATCTTGAAAACAAAAAGAACATCTTTTTGCAAGCCGGTCTTGTGCTAGCTTTGGGGATTACCTTGTTTGCATTCGAGTATAAAACTCATGCCGAGCAAGTAGTTTCTCTAGGCACTGTGCAAGAGCAGACCATTGAAGAGGAGATCATCCCGATCACCCGTATGGAAATTCAAAAACCACCCCCCCCACCTCCTCCAAAGGTGGTGGAAATCCTAAACATCGTGGAGGATGATGTGGAGCTAGAAGAAGAGTTAGAGTTGGAATCTATCGAAGATAACAACGCACCTATTGATATCGCTCCAATCTTCCAACAAGGAACGGAAGCGACTACCGATAGCGAAATCTTCATCGTGGTGGAGCAAATGCCAGAGTTCCCTGGTGGGGTGAATGCGATGCGTGCCTACTTGGCGAAAAACGTGAAGTATCCTGTAGTGGCGTTGGAAAACGGTCTGCAAGGAACTGTTTACATCTCTTTCGTGGTAAACCAAGATGGTTCGATTGTGGATGTAACCGTACTTCGTGGCGTCGATTCATCACTCGACAAAGAGGCTGTGCGCGTGGTGCAATCCATGCCTAAATGGAAGCCTGGAAAGCAAGGTGGCAAGCCTGTGCGTGTGTCGTATCAAGTGCCAATCAGCTTCAAGCTTCAATAAGAATACCACTATATAATAGTATAGCATCCTGATTCCGTTTTCTCGGAATCAGGATTTCTTATATCACTCGACTTTTGAAAATAAATGATTGAAGTAAAGAAAATACTCGACCGCAAAGAAACAGCGGTCATCGTTGGCTTGATTTGCCAACAGCAAACCGAGCAGCAAGTGAAAGAATATCTCGATGAACTCGATTTCCTCGCTGATACCGCCGGAGCTATCGTGGAGAAAAGATTCATCCAAAAGCTCGACAATCCACACCCTGCCACATTTGTGGGTTCGGGAAAGCTTGCTGAAATAAAGGAATATGTGAAAAGCCACGAGATTGACACGGTCATCTTCGATGATGAGCTTTCTCCTTCGCAATTGCGCAACATCGAAAAGGAAGTGGAATGCAAAATCCTCGACCGTACCAACCTCATTCTCGATATCTTTGCCACTCGTGCGCAAACAGCGCACGCCAAAGTGCAGGTGGAATTGGCGCAATATCAATATCTATTGCCCCGACTCACTCGCATGTGGACGCACCTAGAGCGGCAGCAAGGGGGTATCGGTTCGAGAGGTCCCGGGGAAAGTCAGATTGAAACCGACCGACGCATCATCCTCGATAAAATCGCCTTGCTCAAAGAGAAGCTCAAAAAGATTGATAAGCAGATGGCGACGCAACGCCAAAACAGAGGCAAGCTCACTCGAGTGGCTTTGGTGGGATATACCAACGTGGGCAAATCAACTATTATGAACATGATGGCGAAGTCGGAAGTCTTCGCTGAAAATAAGTTGTTCGCCACTCTCGACACTACAGTTCGTAAAGTGGTGATTGGCAACATTCCTTTCTTGCTCTCCGACACGGTGGGCTTCATTCGCAAGTTGCCACATGATTTGGTGGAGTCCTTCAAATCAACTCTCGATGAGGTGCGCGAAGCCGATATCTTAGTGCATGTGGTGGATATCTCCAACCCTACATTCCAAGACCAAATAGATGTGGTGAACCAAACGCTCACCGAAATCGACTCGAAAGTGAAGTCCAACATCTATGTTTTCAACAAGATTGATGCTTTCAAATATTCTGAAAAAGAAGCCGACGACCTCAGCGAGCGGACGAGAGACAATTATTCGCTTGAAGATTGGAAGCAAACATGGATGAACAAGACCGATGCCGACTGCCTATTCATCTCCGCCACCAAGCGTGAAAACATCGACGAATTTAAGCAAGTGCTCTATCGCCAAGTGCATGAAGTGCACGCCAGTAGATTCCCCTATAATGATTACCTCTACGACCCGGCATGGATTGTGGACAACAATCAGGACTCCGAAGAAGAGTAATAAGTAAGCATCACAAAAAATCCCCCTCCGCCGTCTTTTGGCTGAGGGGGATTTTATTTTTGTCATACAATTTTAAAATAAGACAAAAATGAAAACGCAGAATGAGTCGTTTTGAGAAAAAAACAAGCCTTTAACATGCGTGAATGAGTCGTTTTGAAAAAAAACAAGCCTTTAACATGCCGTGTTGTGCTGTAAAACGTAATTTAAAGCACATTCCTAAAGTTTTCAACCCTATTCCCTGCGGTTGCTGAGTGGGCTAACAGGCATACTTTCCTCTTTTTTTATAATAGCGTCCCAGATATTTTTATTTTGTGCAGCTTCGCCCCATCGGGGCGGAATCCTAGTAGCCCCAGATTTCAATCTGGGGTGAGAATGTCAACAAACACAGGCGTGCCATAGGTACGCTATCTTAAATTATCATACCGTACCTACGGCACGGAATTCATCCTCGATTCCAGACCCCGGATTGAAATCCGGGGCTACCTAGATTACGTCCCTAGCGGGACGAGCAATGTCTCCCTAATTTTATCTGGGACGCTATTACTTTTTTTACGATTAAGGGGACTTCTAAAATTAGCTGTTAGGTCATTTTGATTTTATGAGAGATAGATGGTTGCTGAGCGAAGTCGAAGTATTTTGGGCTAATTTCACCAAAGCATAGCGAGCTATGTTTTAAGAAATTAGTGCAAAGGATGCCCTCGGACAACAAAATGAACAACAGCGGTCTTGAGCAGCTTCACCAATTATAACCTAATTTTTCGAACTCCCCTTAATAAAAAGAGAGGCGCAAAGGGGTAGTAGAGACAAGGCATGCCTTGTCTGCTTTTCTCATGGCGCACTTAGTCTCCTTAAAATAAAAAAGCCTTTGCGGCTTTGCGGCTTTGTGTTCAATTTTGCTGGCTGAGTAGTAACGTTTTCCTTTCATTATTAAAAAAAACACTACTTTTGTATCGGATACAATAAGGTGCGATAAGTCGCTTTTTCTTCATTTAGAGATACAATCATATGCCATTGCTTTATAATTTCGACCTCGAAACGCCCAAGGAATTGCTCGGCACGCTCGCTGGGAATTTGCAGAAGCGTCGCCTTGAAAAGGGATTGTCGCGCGAGGCTCTCACGGAGCTGAGCGGTGTGCCCACGCCCACTATTGCTAAGTTTGAACAGAAGCATACCATCTCATTGGCTTCTTTTGTGGCTCTAGCTAAAGCCTTAGGATATAGCCAATCTATAAAAGAACTCCTCGCCGAACCGCTATATAACACGATGGAGGAACTGGAGATTATCAACAAAAACAAGAATCGCAAAAAAGGGAGAAATGAAATCAGTAGATAGAATTATGGTGTACTTCCGCAATCGCCAAGTTGGTGTGTGATTTAACGCTGTGCGCCAATGGCTATCATGGGGAGCATGCCACTTCAGTCAATGGCAATGGAAAGCCCACGGTGGAGGATCTGCTTGTGGTGGGCGAAAGTATTCGCATCGACCGAAAAACGGGGCTAAATCTAATTCTGCAAATTGCTGAGACGGCTAAAGAAATATTATCACCCGATTATCGTAAGGCTTTGCGAAGGTGAGTGGGAA
>JBKECD010000081.1:0-18337 GCA_047974225.1 Mangrovibacterium sp. | reverse complement strand
CAAAGAACGACTTATGACTGCAAATATAGGAAAGTTTGTTTAGTGAGAAAAATATGGAAGAATTTTCTGTGTTTTTATCTCAAAGGAATTAGATATTAGTGAACGAACCATTCGCAGGGAGCTTTAAAATTCCCCTACAGCACTGTGTCTGACTTAATCCTCTTCCTTGCCATAAGTCATAATGCTTGCGCATCCATGTTTGCTTGCGTTTCTCTATTCTTTCCATGTGGACAAAGAAAAGTATTTGCTAGAAAATGGGAAATATGTAGTTGCTCGGATGGTTACCTAAAGATAGCTAAAGTCACTGCTTTTGCCACATTTAATCCCCCTCAAAGGCGATTTGCCTTAATCAACAGCTAGCGGTTTTGTTTGTTGGATATATAAGATTACATTTGTACCACAAACACAAATTGCTAATAGAAATGACAGGTAAATCGCCTTTAAACATTAATTGCCACGGTGCTTTAGCCCGTAGATTAAAAAAAGGCAACTTTTCGGGCTTTAGCCCTTCAATAATTCTGTAGTTGATGGCTAAAGCCTAGGAATAACACCAAAACAAACCCACGGGCTAAAGCACCGTGGCAATTGAATTACGACATTGAATTATGAGTTGATAATTGATTTTTTTTTGCAAATTTGCAGCTCATATATTTAATATGGGAAAGAATATCTTGAATAAATACTCAGATCAAACGCTATGGAATGACTTTAGGGCAGGAAAGCCTTATGCTGCATCTGCTGTGTATGATAGGAGTGTGGATTCATTGTATTCCTATGGGAAGCGGTTTACTCCAGATGAGAGTCTGATTATGGATGTGATTCAAGATATGTTTGTGTATTTGATTCAAAAGCGAACATCACTTGGAGAAACAGATAATATCAAAGCCTATTTGCAGAAAACTTTTCGGCGGCGATTGCATAAAGCCATAGATGGAGGTTATCATCTTGTTGAATTTGGAGGAGAATATCAGGAACTATCTTTGTCGGTAGAAGAAGAATTGATTGAATTTGAAACGCTTGCCGATAAGCAAGCGGCACTTAAAAAAGTTTTAGATAGGCTAGACCCCATCTCAAAGGAAATTTTACATTACCGATTCAATGAGGGCTTAGATTACAATCAAATTAGCGAGATTATGTCCATCACCAGTGAAACAGCTCGGCAAAAAGTTTCGCGAGCGATGAAGACTCTCCGAAAAGATCTTGGACTAAAGACTTTTTTCTATATATTTGTCACACTATATGGCATGCTGCAAAGATAAGCCCCAAGATTTTTGCTGCGATGCTTCTTTATTGGCTAATGTCTAGTCGCTTTAAATCATAAATTTATTGAACATGAGAAAAGTACTTATTCTCATTCTAGTGCTGTGTACACAATTACTGTATGCTCAGCGGCAGGAGAGAACCTTAGAAAAAGGATGGAAGTTTCAACTTGGGGACATAAACGAAGCTCAATCCAGAGATTACAACGATAGCAAATGGCAGCGCGTGCAAGTTCCACACGATTGGGCAATCTATGGATCATTTGACTTGCAAAATGACTTGCAAACGGTGCAAGTGACCCAGAATTTAGAAAAAAAAGCATCGCTTAAAACAGGACGCACAGGGGGATTGCCCTATGTGGGAGTGGGGTGGTATCGGCTCCATTTTGACGTTCAACAAGGAAAAACCGTAAACTTACTCTTTGATGGCGCAATGAGCGAAGCAAAAGTCTATGTAAATGGAAAGGAAGTGGGATACTGGCCATTCGGTTATAATGCTTTTCATTTTGATATTACGGACTATCTGACCAAAGATGGCAAAGGGAATGTGTTGGCTGTTCGATTAGAAAACAAACCGCAATCTTCGCGATGGTATCCAGGGGCGGGGCTGTATCGGAATGTTCACCTCATTGAAACAGACCAAGTGCATGTGCCTATTTGGGGAACTCAGGTGACAACTCCTTTCGTTTCAGACACGCTAGCCACGGTGCAAATTAAAACGAAAATTAAAGGTGTCGACAGTGGAGCGGTGAAACTGCAAACAAGTATCAAGAACTCGAACGGTGAGCTTGTTGCGGTTAAAGAAAATGTGAGAGCTATCAATCACGGTATGCCTATAGAGCAAAACATATTGGTGGAAATGCCTAAGCTTTGGTCGCCCGAACACCCTGATTTATATGTAGCAGAAACGAAAGTGTATGTTCAAGACGCATTGGTCGATACCTATGAAACGACTTTTGGCATCCGAAGTATGCAATATATTGCCGACAAAGGATTTTATCTCAATGGCAAGCCGCGGAAATTTCAAGGCGTGTGCAATCATCATGACTTAGGACCGCTGGGAGCTGCAATCAATCAATCGGCGTTAAGACATCAATTGCAGTTGCTCAAAGATATGGGCTGCGATGCCATCAGAACATCGCATAATATGCCCGCTCCCGACTTAGTTAGCTTGTGTGATGAGATGGGTTTCATGATGCAAGTTGAGCCCTTCGATGAATGGGACATTGCCAAATGCAAGAATGGCTACCATCGTTTCTTCGATGAATGGGCAGAAAAGGATCTTGTCAATATGTTGCACAATTTCAGGAATAATGCCAGTGTAATCATGTGGAGCATTGGCAATGAAGTGCCCACTCAATGCAGTCCAGATGGTTATCGAGTGGCAAAATTTCTACAAGATATCTGTCATCGAGAAGACCCCACACGGCTTGTTACCTGCGGCATGGATCAAGTCACCTGCGTGCTAGAAAATGGTTTTGCCTCCATGCTTGATATTCCCGGATTGAACTATCGTTTGAACCGATATCAAGAAGCCTATGAAAAACTTCCGCAGTCTTTCATCTTAGGTTCGGAAACCGTCTCCACCGTGAGCTCGCGAGGGGCGTATAAACTGCCTGCAGTTCAGAAAGCAAGCGTTAAATATGACGACCATCAGTCCTCAGCCTATGACTTAGAGTATTGCCATTGGTCGAACTTGCCCGACGATGATTTGGCAGCGGCAGAAGACCATGATTGGCATTTGGGGCAATTTGTGTGGACAGGCTTTGATTATTTAGGCGAACCATCGCCTTATGATGTTGACTCATGGCCAAATCACAGTTCGATGTTTGGGATTATCGACTTGGCTTCTATCCCCAAAGATAGATACTACCTCTATCGAAGTGTGTGGAATAAGAAAGAAAGTACGCTGCACATGCTTCCGCACTGGAATTGGGAAGGGCATGAGGGCGACACGGTGCCTGTTTTTGTCTACACAAGCTATCCAGAAGCTGAGCTTTTCATCAATGGGAAAAGCATGGGGCGATGCACAAAGAGTGATGAAAGTAATTTAGAGCGTTACCGTTTAATGTGGTATAACACAAGCTATGAACCTGGAGAATTGAAAGTGATCGCCTATGATGAGGACGGAAAGAAGGTGGAAGAGAAAATGATTCGAACGGCAGGGAAACCCCATACGTTGGAATTGACTCCCAACAGGAAGCAGATGAAAGGGGATGGCAAGGATTTAATCTATGTGAATGTAAAAGTGGTGGATAAAGACGGCCATGTATGTCCGCATGATGGGCGATTATTAAACTTTAAGGCTACAGGAGCTGCAAATTATCGAGCTGCAGCTAATGGCGACCCTACATGTTTGGATATTTTCCACGAGCCGCGGATGCATGTGTTTAATGGACAATTAACCGTGATCCTGCAAAGCAATGAACGCTTAGGAGATATCACACTCCATGTTTCGGCAAAAGGACTGAAGACGGCTGTGCTGGGATTGGAGGCTTCAGAAGAACTTACAGATTAATAGAGTGCCGATGTATGCTAACCCGAAATATAATGCAAAGTGGCATCTGTTGATGCTGCTTGCATTTGCATTGCTGTCTGGTTTTCCCTTGAAGGCGCAGAATCAGCGACGAATAGATTTCGAGATTGAACCAGCTGCTCATCCTCGTTTGCTGCTAGATGCTGAGGGGATGCTGCAACTGACTAAAACTTTGCATGATAACGGAACATTTGCCGCAGTTCATGCCTATATCCTTGCCGTTTCGGATAGTATTGTTGATTTGCCGCCACTTGAATATCGCAAAGAGGGTAAGCGGATTTTGGCTATTTCGAGAAATGCACTAGCGCGGATATATTATTTATCATACAGTTATCGATTCACCAAATCAGAGAAGTATCTTCAGCGTGCTGAGCGAGAACTTTTGCAGGTGTGTAGCTATCCTACATGGAATCCTACACACTTTCTAGATGTAGGAGAGATGGCGATGGCAGTTGCAATTGGTTATGACTGGCTCTTTTCTGACCTCAAAAGCACGACCAAAGAGCAGGTTGTGGAGGCGTTGAAGCAAAAGGCTATTGCGCCTTATGATAACTCTTCTTACAATTGGTTTCTCAGCAGTAGTGGCAATTGGAATTCGGTGTGTAATGCGGGCTTAGTCTTTGCTGCATTAGCTATTTTTGAGGAAGAAAAGGAGTTGGCAACAGCGGTTATTAATTCTGCTTTGGAAACCATACACCTCCCGCTAGCAGTCTATGAGCCTTCGGGGAACTATCCTGAGGGTCCCGGCTATTGGGACTACGGAACAAGTTTTCAGGTGATGATGATTGCAGCTCTCGAAAGTGCGCTGGCTAATGATTTTGGGCTGCTTGAAAATAAGGGCTTTATGAAATCGGCTGATTACATGCTCTTTGCTGCAGGAAGCTCGGGTGAGGTTTTCAACTATTCGGATTGTCATTCTGCGCAGGGGGCTAACCCCACCATGTTTTGGTTTGCCGATAAGCTCAATCAGCCTTCGCTATTGTATGAGGAACAATGCTTGATGCAAGAGGGAGTATATACTGGGAAACGCATTGACCGGCTCTTGCCCAATGCCTTGGTCTTTGGGCGTAATATTTCGATGACTGAGATCAAAGCCCCAGCTTCGCTTCGCTATGTGGGATACGGACATACGCCTGTAGCTTTCTATCGAACGAATTGGGATGACGAGACTGCGCACTACTTCGGAATAAAGGGGGGAAGTGCTTCCGAACCTCATGCGCATATGGATCAGGGAACGTTTGTGTATGACATCGGGAAACTGCGTTGGGCAATGGATTTTGGCATGCAAGATTATGGCTCCATTGAGCGAGAAGGAGTAGATTTGTGGAATCTAGGGCAAGAATCAGATCGCTGGGAAGTTTTTCGATACAACAATCTCAATCATAACACCTTGTCAATTAATAATCAATTGCACAATGCAACAGAAAAAACGGAGATTGTTGATAAATCATTGACCAACAAGTTTTGCGTTGAGTTGGATTTGACAGCGGTTCTCAATAGAGATGGTGAACTAGAACGTGCAATAAGAACCGTTTCTTTGTCGCCTGATGATTGTCTGACAATTGAGGATGAACTGAAGGCTAATGATTTGCCAGTGAATCTGCGGTGGAATATGCTCACGCCTGCAAGTGTTGAGCTAATAAATGATTGCACTTTTAAATTGACACAACAAGGCGAAATACTGTATCTATTGATCGAGTCCAACCAGTCTTTTATCTCAGTTATCCGACCAGCGGTAGAGCCTTCTCAGTATAATTTTGAGTTTAAAGAGGGCAATTATGCGGCCTATAATGCCTCAAATCCAGGAGTAGTGATGCTTGGTTTTGATGCAACGATTGATGCAGGAATGCTTGCAAAGTTCAGTGTGAAGTTTTTAGAAGAACTTCCATAAATAGGCAGGTAGATTTCCGATGATATCAGGTAGCCCCGCCTATTCGTCTTCGTAATTGCTAATTCGTAATTGATTCTTATCTTTGTGTCGAATTATAACACCAACAACATGTCTTATTTAGATCCCAAAAACGATTTGACCTTCAAAAGGGTATTCGGTTGCGAGAAAAATCTTGTGATCAGCCTGCTCAATTCCTTGTTGCCATTTTCTGATGACCAATTGATTGAGTCGGTGGAATATCTCTCTCCAGAGATGGTTCCCGACATGCCTGGGAAAAAGAACTCAATAGTGGATGTACGCTGCAAGGACAAGAACGGACGACAGTTTCTAGTGGAGATGCAAATTCACTGGGTTCCATGGTTTAAGGAGCGTATGTTGTTGAATACTACTAAAGCCTATTCCGGTCAGATAAATAAAGGGGAAGGTTACGATAAATTATATCCAGTGTATGCCCTTGGATTAATCAACGATATTTACCTGCCCAACACAGAAGAATGCTATCATCGCCACGTGATTATGAACCCCGACGCACCCGACGAAACGATGAGCGGGATGGAGTTTGTGATGGTGGAGCTGCCAAAATTCAAACCAGATACTTACTCGCAAAAGCGCATGGCAGTCCTATGGTTGCGTTTTCTCACCGAAGTAAAGGATGAGATGGAGGTTGCCCCCGAAGGTCTGGAAGAAAACCCAGAAATCCGAGATGCGCTATCACTCATTCAGCGGTCGCAATACTCTGAAAGTCAGATGTCGCACTATAATGAGTTTTGGGATATCATCAGCAACGAAGTAACAGCCAAGAATGTGGCTGAGAAAGAAAAAGAAGAAGAACGAGCCGAAGGCGAAGCGAAAGGGCGAGCAGAAGGGCGAGCAGAAGGACGGGCAGAAGGACGGGCAGAAGGAAGAGCAGAAGGAAGAGCAGAAGGAAAGCTGGAGATGGCAAAAAATATGAAAGCTGATGGAATTCCAATGGAGGTGATAGTGAAATATTCTGGACTTTCTGAAGAGGAAATAAATCAATTGTAACACACCTCCTTTATTTTGCAAGCATGAAAGCGATTTTTAAAATATCATTGTCCCTCCTTCTCGTGTTCAGCACCCTGCTGAGCACCACGGGCGTGGTGTTTTATTATCACACTTGCCAAAGTTCGTCAAAGGAATTTGTTTCAATCTATGTGGACAACACCGAGGAGCTTTGTCGCAACCAGTATCACAGCAAGGAAAATGCTTGCTGTCATGCCGAGCAAGCGGCAAAAGAAGATTGTTGCGACACGCACCATGCGAATAGCGTCAGCATCAGGCTCACCGACCAGTTTTTGGCGAGCGAATTGCAAGCGATTCCAAGCATCAGCTTCTTTGTTTTGGCTTGCGAATTGTTGCGCTATGTCGATGATCTATCGCTCGAACTCATTTCTGAAGATTTTCATTTCAGTCCGCCTCTTGCGGACATTGCTTCCCCGAAAAACTATGGGAAGATTCTGTCCATTCGTCAGCACAAACTCAAATTAGATTGTTAGAAGTCGGATACTTAGATATTAGATTCTAACATTCACAAGCCTTTATGCCTTTGCTCTCCCCCTTGGGGAGTTGGAGGGGGGCTTCAATTTGAAATACCATGAAAAACATATACCTTATTATAGTGGCGATGCTGTGCGCCACCTCGATTTATGCACAGCAAATTCAGGGCGAAGTGCGTTTCGCCAACACGAAAGAACTTGCGCCCGGTGTGGCGGTGGTGTGGCAAGGCACGAGCAAAGGAACTTACACCGATGCCGAAGGCAAGTTTGTCATCGAGAAACCTGCGGGGGCGCACATGCTCACCTTCTCTTTTGTGGGCATGGAAACTTTCACCCAGCACATCAGCGATGCTTCTTATCAGAAAATCACCCTTCAGCCCACTGCCGAAGTGGTGGAAGAAGTGGTGGTGGGCGGTCGGCGAAACTCTGCTGGCATGTCGATGCTCAGTCCCAATGCGGTGCAGAAAATCACCAGCGAGGAATTGGCGCGCGCCGCATGCTGCAACCTTTCCGAAAGCTTCGAAACGAATGCTTCGGTAGATGTGAACTATGCCGATGCGGTGTCGGGAGTGAAGCAAATTCAGCTGCTCGGATTGGCTGGTAAATATTCGCAACTCACCATGAACAACGTGCCTATTCTTCGAGGTGCAGAATCTGCCTTCGGCTTGGAATACTTCCCCGGCACGTGGATTAATTCCATTCAAGTGTCGAAAGGAACGGCGGCGGTGAAAAATGGCTATGAGTCCATCACTGGGCAAATCAATATTGATGTGAAAGAGCCTAGTGGAACGGAGCGTTTCTTCTTCAATGCCTATGGCAATCAAGATGGCAAAGCGGAGCTAAACGTCGGCTATGTGGCGAAGCTCAATGAAAAGCTCAGCACTTCGCTGATGGTGCACGCCAATCAAAATTTCCGACAACTCGACATGAACGAAGATGGCTTCCTCGACAAGCCGATGAGCGACATGCTTGTGCTGATGAATCAGTGGAATTATCACGGCAAAGTGTGGGAATCGAAGTTTGGCTTCACCTACCTCACCGACCAGCGGCAGGGCGGACAAACAGCTTTCGACCACAACCGAAGTTCGGCTGAGCAAGCCGACGTTTACGGCATTGATGTGGATGTGAATCGCTTCAACGTCTTCGCCAAAAATGGCTTCATCTTTCAGCGAGCAGCCACTAGCATCGGCACAATTCTGTCGTATAATTATTTCGACCGCCAGTCGTTTTATGGGCGAAACATTTTCGATGTAACGCAACAAAATTTCTATGGCAATTTCATCTATGCGTCCTATCTTTTCGACACACGCCATACCTATAATATAGGGGCAAGTTTCAATTACGACAAAAACGAAGCAGCGTTTAGTCAGATGAGCGACTATGCCGGCTACGAGGAAAGTGTGGGCGGTGTGTTTGGCGAATATACTTTCATGCCAAGCGAGCAGTTTACGCTCTTGCTGGGTGCTCGCTATGATTACAGTTCGCTGTATGATGGCTTTTTCACTCCTCGCTTGCATGCGAAATATAGCATCGGCGAAACCACTTCTTTTCGTGTGAGTGCGGGCAAAGGCTATCGCACACCCGATGTGATGAGCGAGAACTCCAAATACCTAGCGAGCTCAAAACAGTTCATCTTCGATAGCGAGGAGGTGAAGCAAGAAGAGGCGTGGAATTATGGCGTGAGCGTGGTGAATAATTTCCAAGTGAATAGCCGTCCGCTGAATCTCTATTTGGAATACTATCGCACCGATTTCACCAACCAACTGGTGGTGGATATGGAGCAAAACAGTCATGCGGTGCATTTCTACAACCTCGATGGCAAGTCATATTCCAACATCTTCCAGCTAGAGAGCAACTATGAACTATTCTATCGCTTCGTGCTCACTGCTGCCTATCGCTACAACGATGTGCAGACCACCTATGCCGGTGAGCTGAAAGAAACGCCGTTCACCAATAAATACAAGGGCTTGCTTTCGGCGAATTACAGCACCAACATGAATAAATGGCAATTCGACTTCACCGCTCAATTCAATGGCGACCAGCGATTGCCGTCCACGGGCAATAATTCGACCGCCAATCAGCGCACAGATTATTCTGATAATTATGTGGTGCTTTTGGCGCAAATCACCAAGAACTATCGCAATTGGAGTTTTTATGTGGGCGGTGAAAACCTGAATAGCTATGTGCAGAAAGATGCCATCATCGCTGCTGAAAGTCCGTTTAGTGCCGACTTTGACGCAAGTCGAGTGTGGGCTCCAATTTATGGACGAATGTTTTATGCAGGAGTGAAATATGAGTTATGAGTTATGAGTTATGAGTTATGAGTTATGAGTTATGAGTTATGAGTTATGAGTTGCAGAGTTGCTTACTGGCGAAGCTACTTCGCACTTCGCACTTCGCACTTCGCACTAAAAAAAAGAAAATGAAACAATTAATTTTAATCGCAGCACTGCTACTAGGTGGCGTGGCTGCACAGGCGCAAAAAGCGCAAACGAAATCAAATGAAAAAGCAGTGAAAGAAGTAACTTTCAACTGCAATGTGCATTGCCAAGCGTGTGAGGCAAAAATCATGAAGAACCTGCCCTATGAAAAAGGGGTGAAGGATGTGTCGGTGGATTTAGACAAAAAGCAGGTAACGGTGAAATATCGTGCCGACAAAAACACCGATGCGGACTTGATTGCAGCGCTCAACAAGTTGGGCTATCAGACAACGCCGATGCTCAAAGGAGATGCCGCTAAAGCTGCAACTCACAACGAGAGTGAATAAACATTGATTTGGGTGTGAAACTAAGCGGGGAGATGAATTTTCATCTCCCCGCTTTTTCTTCAATCTTCAATCTTCAATCTTCAAGCAGCCTGTCAGCCATTGCATTGGCTAGGGCAATGCATTGAGCTTGTTTTTCGGCTTTCAAAGTTCCTTTTTCTTCCACCGCTTCCCCCACTAATTCCCATTTCGACTCTTCGGCAAACTTCAGCAGGTTTTTCACTCCGCCACCGCTCCACGCAAAGCTGCCAAACACTCCGAGATAATGGTCTTTGATGCCTAGGTGTGAAATCGAGCGGAGTAGGTTTTCTACGCTTGGAAACATTTCATTGTTATAGGCGCAACTGCCCACAATCAAAGCTTTGTATTTGAATAAATCGCTGATGATATAGGATTTGTGAGTCTTCGAAGCATCGTATATCCGAATGTTTTTTATTCCACGCACAGCGAGCTGGCGAGCGATGGTCTCTGCCATCTTTTCGGTGTTCCCATACATCGAGCCATACACGATGACAACACCCTTCTCGGTGCTATACTTACTCCATTGGTCATATTTGCTCATCACCCAATCGACATGACTTCGCCATATCGGACCATGAGTTGCTCCAATCATTTTAATATCTAGCGAAGCTAGTTTTTGAATGGCTCGTTGGGTGTGGGGGCAATATTTCCCAACAATATTGGCGAAATAGCGAAGCATCTCTTCGGCAAAAAAATCCAAGTTGAGCTCATCGTCAAACACGCCTCCATTGAGTGTGCCAAAGCTGCCGAAGGCATCTCCTGAAAACAAAATACCGGTGTGTTCTTCATAGCTGACCATCGTTTCGGGCCAATGCACCATGGGGATAGTCTGAAATTGAAGTCGGTGAGTTCCGAGGTCAAGCACGCTGTCGTCGCTCACTTCCAGACGGTGAAACTCTTTGGTGTAGAAAGCTTCCACCAGACTAAATGTTTTCTTATTGCCCACCAGAGTGATGCTCGGATATTTAGCCAAAATGGCTCGCAAAGCTCCCGAGTGGTCGGGCTCCATGTGATTAATCACCAGATAATCCACTTGACGCTCGCCAATGATATCCTCAATCTTTTCGAGATAATCATCAATAAATGTACGCTCAACGGTGTCGATAAGTGCTATTTTTTCATCTGAGATGAGATAGGAGTTATAGGCAACGCCATGAGGAATAGGCCAGATGTTTTCAAACAAAGAGGTGCGACGGTCGTTGCATCCCAAATAATAGATATCGTTGCTTAGATTTATTTTGTGCATTGTTTTAAAGTTTTGCGACGTTTTGCGACGGAAAGATAGCGATTAGAAGCGGAAGTAGATGAAAGGTTGTGTTTCGACATTGCTCACTTGAATAATGATTAAGATTATAATCACAGATATCAATATTTTCACTAGCCAGTGTTGGTGAATAAACCATCCTCTGAGCTGTTCTTTTATTCGGATGGGGAGAGAAATTACGGCGAAGCCAATCAGCAGGGCAATGCAAGTGGGAATATAAGCATAGCTTTCTTCCCCAGTGAATGAGGGACTAAAGTTGCTGGTGATTTGATAAAACATGCGACTGATGCTTTCAAAATCGTTGGCACGAAAGAAAATCCATGCAAAGCCGACCATGTGAAATGTGAGCAGACGCTGCATGAATCGCCGAGAAGCGCTGTTTTTTGTTTGGCGATGGAGTCCTGCGAATAGTCGCTCCACACTCAAAGCGACACCATGGATAGCGCCCCAAATCACAAAGCGCCAATTGGCACCGTGCCAGAGACCACCGAGCAGCATGGTGATAATTAGATTGAGGTGAGTGCGGAAAATCCCCTTTCGATTTCCCCCTAGGGGGATATAAAGATAGTCGCGAAGCCAGCGTGAAAGCGAAATGTGCCACCGGCGCCAAAAGTCGCTGATGCTTGTGGCATGATAGGGCGAATTGAAGTTGATCGGAATCTTGAAGCCGAAGACTAATGCCAAGCCAATGGCAATATCGGTGTAGCCCGAAAAATCACAATAAATCTGAATGGCATAGGCATAGACGCTCGCAAGATTTTCCAAGCCTGAATACGCCCACGGAGCGTCAAACACACGGTCGATAAGATTGAGTGCGAGAAAGTCGGCGATGACTAATTTCTTGAATAATCCTTTCAGAATCAAATAAAGCGCATGGCTGATTTCTTCTTTTCGGAGTTTATATTGCTGATATAGTTGTGGAATAAAAGCTTCGGCACGCACGATTGGTCCTGCCACAAGCTGCGGAAAAAAACTCAAAAAGAAGGCAAAGTCTAGCGGATTGCCCACGGCGTGTGTTTTGCCTTGCTTCACATCGACCAAATAGCCAATGGCTTGAAAAGTATAGAATGAGATGCCGATGGGCAAGATGATGCTTGGGCTGTCGTTGCCAAGGTGAAACAGTTGCTGCGTTAGGCTGCCAATCCAGTCATACACCTCATATTCGCTACCCGAAAAGCTATTAATGATGTCGGTAAAGAATCCTGCATACTTATAATAGATGAGTAGGCTAAGATTTAATAGCACCCCGATGCTGAGCCATGTTTTCTTTTGTTGCTTTTGCTCAATAGCTCTGCCAATGCCATAATTGAAAAAACAAGATATGATGAGCAGGATGAGAAAAGCGCCGTTCATCTGATAATAGACAAACCAGCTGCACAGCAAAAGATAGATATTGCGCAAAGACCGGTGTTTATAGATGAAAGAATACGCCAAAAGAACGCCCACCATCAGAACCCAAAAGGATGCTTGGGTGAAAAATAGGGGAGAGGCAGCGTCGTAGTGCCATATTTGGGAGAATATATCTTTCATGAAAATAAACTAAGCTTAGGGGGACTTCTAAGAATTAGCTGTATTTAGCAGCCTTCCAATTAAAAACTAATTTTTAGAAGTCCCCTTTATAGCTTGCAAAGATAAGACTATTTTTCTAACTCGTTTATCAATAATTCCGAGAGTTTACTGCCCACCTTTCGAGCTCCGTATTTGGTGAAGTGCAAATAGTCGCTTCGAGCCAATGATGGACTCGTTGTAGCCCACTTCACAATGCCCCCTTCTTGCGATATGTAGTGTTCCAAATCCCAAAAAGCGCAGCCATATTGCATGGCAATTTCATATTGCACCGCTTTTAGTTGGGGGATATTATCATAGGACACAAGTCCAGTATCTGTCTGATGAGCGATATCCGACACGCTCACCAATAATACTTCAGCTTTGGGACACCATTGCTGAATGAGCTTGATTTGCTCGATGGTCTGTTGGCGAAAGAGGGAGATATTATTCTCGTGCGTGTATTTAATAGCATTAGCTCCAAACTGCAAAATGAATAAATCGGGCTGGAGCATTTGGCACATGCCCTGCATGGCGGTGGTGTCGGAAATGCTAAACAAGGGGCTTGCCTTTCCGCGCAGCGGAATATTATCGACATACACGCCTTGCGAGCAATCGAGCGACAAGCAGTCGAGCTCGAAATAATCTTCGGTGTCGATTTCAATCTCGAGCTTGCTCGGCGTGCTTTCAAACTCTAGGCGGATCGTCCGCAGCCCCGCCGCTCCGCTGACGGGGATATCAGATATGACTTGTCCTTGATTTTTAATTTTGATGTGAGAGGCGCTAGGGCTCACAAAAAAAAGTCGCAATTGCCGATAGTCATCGGCAAGGCGAAGCGCTTGAAGTCGATTGATTTTAATCCAAGCCGTGCCATCTTTTTTGGTGAGTGAGGCGTGGCGAAAGAGTAGGCTTTTATTGCCACGCTTGATTTTCATGCGCTCGCTGAGTTTCCAATTCTTAGAAATATCCACCGAGATTTGGTGGTGTGAGCTGTAGTATTTATCGGCGGCAATAAGTCCCGATCCCTTGCCTCCATATTTTTTCTGAAAGCATTCGCGTATTTGCGTTGCCAGAAAATCGCCCTCCAACTGCGAGTCGCCCATATAAAGAATGCGAGCCGATGAATTGTCGTGATGGGCTTGCTCAAAAAGATGGCTCAAATTGCGAAACATTTGCTTATCCATCATCCGAATGCCCTCGCCGATGCTGTCATAGGGAAAGGAAGGAGCTAAATCTGGACTTTGAATCAAGGCATTATTGGGTGGCAATTCAAATGGGGAGATGAAATCCGCTTGCGGAAATTCGCTGGGAGTTGGCTCAAGTGCATCTTCGAGAAGATCCTCCTGAAAATAATAGAACACACTTGCCGATAAAAGCAGGAGTATAATAATACCTGATAATATTAATACTTTGCGTTTTTTCATTTTGTGGTGTGTGTGTTTGTCGTGTCGGTGGAGCTATTGTTTTCTGATTTTCAGTTTCTGACCGACCGATATCTTACTGTTTGAAAGTCCATTGGCAGTCATTATGTTTTGCGCCGATATGCCCGGGAAATTCTTGGCGATGGTGTAGAGGCTATCGCCTTTTTTCACCGTGTAATACACCCAGCCATTGCTGGTGGTGATTTTACCCGAAGCCCTCGAACTGCTGCTTGCCGACGACACAAATTTCGTGTTGGCATAGCTGCCATATTTTGCACCATTGCCAGCAGGCACATAGATATTCAATTTCTGACCCACTCGGATGAGGTTGCCTCGGATGTTGTTCCAATAGCGAATGTCTGCTGCCGAGACATGAAACTTTTCCGCAATTCCACCGATGACATCTCCGCTTTTCACCGTGTATTGCAAGCGGTCTTTGCCGCTCAGATTAGCACCTGCGGAATAGCCTTGGGGAGTCTGAATTTCATTATTCGGAAAAAACGCTTCTCGCTCATAATTATACACCGAGTCGGAAAGCTGAATGAAAGCATCTATTTTATCCACAGGCAAGCAAAGCGCATATTCGCAATTGGGGCGTGCTGGGATGATGTTGATGCGATATTGCGGATTGAGTGCTTGAATGTCCTCCATCGGAATGTCAAGCACTGTTGATACTTGCTCAAAGCTCAGGTAGTTGTTCACCATCACCGTGTCGGTTACGATGGGGAAGTCGGGGAGCTTGGGCGATAAATCATGCTCAAGGTAATAGTTCATAAAATAGGCGGCAGCAATAAATGCCGGTACATAGCCCCGGGTTTCCTTGGGCAAATAATAATACACATGCCAATAATCTCTTTTGCTTCCAGCACGGCGGATGGCTTTATTCACATTGCCAGCACCGCAATTATAGGCGGCAATTGCCAAGTGCCAGTCGCCATAGATGCCATATAAATCCGACAAGAAACGAGCGGCGGCATCGGTGGCTTTCACGGGGTCGCATCGCTCATCGACATAGGTGTCAATCTGCAAACCGTAAAACTTGCCTGTCTGATACATGAATTGCCACAATCCTTGTGCGCCAGCGCGCGAACGAACCGACGCATTGAGTGCCGACTCTATAATTGCCATGTATTTTAGTTCTTGAGGCATATTATATCGGTCGAAAGTTTCCTCAATCATGGGAAAGTAATAAGTGGATAGTCCTAAGACTGCTTCGGCAGTGCTTGGACGGCGCTGTGTATAAAGCTCAATAACGCTTTTCACGGTGTTGTTGAAAGATAAATCAACATAGGAGTCGATGCTTTGCAAGCGACTGATATAAAGACTATCGGGGAGATTTTCTGCTTTGCTCACCGCTTCTTTCGGCATTTCCGAGAAAAAACTAGGGTCGTAGCTGTGTTGAATAATCCATGATTGATATAAGCTGTCAAATTTAGCGTCAAAAAATGCGGAGAGGTCTTCATCATGCTCATTGATGGTGATGTTTTTCTTGGGGCGAGGTTTTTCCACCTCTTCAGGCGCTTCCTCCTCGACATTCGCTTCAAAATGCGCATTTTTAGCTGCTTCTTGTGCCTCCAATTCTTGTTGTTTTTGAAGCGCTTTGCGCTCTTTACGTGATAGTTTCACTTTTTGCTCTTGCGCATCTACTGTTTGCACCGAAAGCATGCAGCACAAGACAATGAGGAATATCTTTTGAGTCATTGAGATTTACGGTTTAAAATTGAATTTGAAAAGCCACTCCAGGATAGTATTTGCCTGAGTGGTAAATAGGAGTAGCTCCCCATTGCATGGATAGGTCATCGGAAATGTCGAAGTTGAAAAAATGAGCATCCACCGATGCATCAATGATTTGAATGGCATAAATGCCCACGGTGAAGATGATACACAAATCTCTATTTCGGCGTGCTGATTGCTGGGCTTTGTTTAGTCGAGTGCCAAATTGACTCATCTGACTAGCATTCGTCCAATCCCAATTTCCTTCAATAGCTAATTCTTTATAGGAGTTAGTCATCGGGTCGTCATCTATAATGTCGGCATAAGCTTGCTTATACTGCACATAGTAGTTGTTATTATGCTGAATGATACGCCCCATGGCATAAAGTCCACCATATATAATAGGTACTTTCCACCATTTTTTATTATAGATTTGTCCCAAGCCGGGGAGTATGGCTGAATAGACAGTGGCAAGGTGAGCCGAGTGCTTTTCTTCGGTCAGTGATTGCGCCACAGCCGTGCTGTCAGCTGTAAACATAGCATCACCCTCATAGACCAAAACCGAATCCGACTTAGCTTCGTTTTGAGCATGAGCCGACAGACCTGTCAATAAAAACAAGCAACTGCAAATCAGTATATGAAAGACGTTTCTCAAATTAAAATCAATTACGAATTACGAATGTGCTGCACCACTAACCACTATTTATCTAGAATACTCATGATTCGCTCCAAGTCTTCGGCTGATGTGAAAGGGATAGTGATTTTTCCTTTTCCTTTGGCATCCATGTTAAAATCCACTTTGCTATCAAAATATTGGCTGAGGTGAGCTTTCAAATCATGAAACTCAGCGGGATATTTGGCTTTGGCTACTTTCTGTGGGGCAGGCTTATTTTCTTTTAGCGCTTTGACAAGTTCTTCGGTTTTTCGCACCGACAGTTCCTGCTCAACAATCTGTTGGTAGATTGCCAATTGTTCCTCGGGCGATTCGATAGTAACCAAGGCACGAGCGTGCCCCATCGAAATAACATCTTCGATGATTCCCTTCTGAATAGGCGTGGATAGTTTCAGCAGACGAAGATAATTGGTGATGGTAGAGCGTTTCTTGCCCACACGTTCGCTGAGCGTTTCTTGAGAAAGATTATATTCTTCGATTAATTGCTGATAGGATAAGGCGACTTCGATAGCATCGAGGTCTTCACGCTGGATATTTTCCACCAAAGCCATTTCGCGCATGCCCGCATCGCCGGCATCACGCACATAGGCGGGCACTGTTTTCAGTCCAGCAATCTTCGATGCTCGAAAGCGGCGTTCGCCTGCAATGATTTGGTATTTATCATCGCTCACTTTGCGCAGGGTGATGGGCTGGATGATGCCTAATTGCTGAATGGAAGTAGCAAGCTCTTGGAGCGCTTCTTCGTCAAAATTAGTGCGAGGTTGAAAAGGGTTTGCCTCAATCAATTCAATCTTGATTTCGTTGATTGATGATGAGCTTGATTCACTAGCTTGGCTTTCGGGAGCTGGTGTGTTGTCGATTAATGCACCCAATCCTCTTCCTAATCCTGTTTTCTTTGCCATAATATTTTTGATTTAGGCAATAAGCTGTGGCTTTAGCCCTATCGCTTATTGCTTACGCTTACTGCTGATTATTCTTCAAGAGTTCTTTTGCTAATAATATATAGCTTTCAGCGCCTTTAGAGTTGGCGTCATACAACACCGCGGGCACTCCATAGCTAGGAGCTTCGCTCAACTTGATATTGCGGGTGATGAGGGTTTTGAAAACCATATCGCTAAAGTGTGTTTGCACTTCTTCACGCACTTGATTGGCGAGGTTTAAGCGTGCATCATACATGGTGAGCAAGAAACCTTCAATCGACAATTCAGGGTTTAGGCGTGATTGGATAATTTTGATCGTGCCGAGTAGCTTGCTGATGCCTTCGAGTGCGAAATATTCGCATTGCACAGGGATGATTACCGAGTCGGCAGCTGTCAAAGCGTTCACCGTAATCAGTCCCAAAGAAGGTGAGCAGTCGATGAATACATAATCATATTTGTCGGATATTTGCGAGATGACAGACTTCAAGATGTGCTCACGGTTGGGGAGATTAAGCATTTCAATTTCAGCCCCCACCAAGTCGATATGTGAAGGAATAATGTCGAGCCCTTCGATATCTGTTTTTAGAATTGCTTTTTCAGCATCAATTTCATCTATTAAGCACTCATAGATGCTTGATTCAACATTTTTTACGTCATGACCAACCCCTGAAGTGGCATTCGCCTGAGGGTCGGCATCAATGATGAGCACCTTTTTTTCAAGCACTGCCAAACTTGCAGCGAGGTTGATGGCTGTGGTAGTCTTTCCTACGCCACCTTTTTGGTTAGCCAAAGCTATTACTTTACCCATTTTTT
>JBKECD010000110.1:0-5342 GCA_047974225.1 Mangrovibacterium sp. | reverse complement strand
GAAGGGGTTCTGTTGCAAATTGAAAGGATGAAATTTATAAATATTACTTTGGGAACACCCTCCAGTAATAGTTGTATCTACCCTCAAAATCGAGGGCACTAACAACGCAGAAGTTCTGCACCTGATACCAGCTTGAGTTGTATCTACCCTCAAAATCGAGGGCACTAACAACTTGGAAGAGGCAGAAATGCCCAAATTCAACGTTGTATCTACCCTCAAAATCGAGGGCACTAACAACTTGAGGAAGTCTTGAGCTTCCTTGATGGTCGTTGTATCTACCCTCAAAATCGAGGGCACTAACAACCAAAGCAAATGGCAACGTTCACCGATGGTAGTTGTATCTACCCTCAAAATCGAGGGCACTAACAACATTTAATTATATTAATGGTGCTTATGTGCGGTTGTATCTACCCTCAAAATCGAGGGCACTAACAACAAATTCTCTATACAGAGGATTTAATTGAGGGTTGTATCTACCCTCAAAATCGAGGGCACTAACAACAAGCGCAAAATTGCCGTACTTAAGCTTTACGTTGTATCTACCCTCAAAATCGAGGGCACTAACAACTGGGCTTAATAGCTCATCAACAATAGAGGGTTGTATCTACCCTCAAAATCGAGGGCACTAACAACACGAACTTTCGCAAACCTTATGAACACTGGGCTGAAGCCCACTTTTACGTTGAAAAAATGCCTCATTTGGTTTGGTTTTGACACAAAAGTAGGCATTTTTTTTATCCTATCGTCGCCCTCTTTTGGGTTTTCTCGCCATAAATAGCTTGCTGCATATCTTCTCAAACAGATAGCCCTCAACCTGCACACCAATCTTCTTGCTATAAAAAGGTAAGTTCAAATGGAAAGCCGCATTGCGGGCATCACGCACATCTTGCGAGAAATCTTTACGCTCCATCTTCACATAGTTATCCCCACTCCATGGCAACACCCCTGTTTTATTCTTATAGATATAGTCATTCTCCTCTTGCATCACCTCCCGACACATCCGCTTGTCTTGCTGAATGGTGTATTTGTGCACCGCAAACAATTCGGAATAATTCAACTTCTTGCTTTCATAGAACTTCTCTGCCAAGCTCTTCATGTTTTTTTGCGCACCGTTTTCTCGGCGCACATAGCGGAACAACTCGGGAATGTTGGTCAGGAAAGCGAACTCTTTATTTTTCTCCTCCTCGTTTTGCTTCAATATCGCACTCACTTTGTGCAGATGCTTCATCGGCACTTCCAGCGTGTAGAGCAATTTGCCCTCGCTCACAACAGGCAGTTCCACCTGCTGGTCGTTAAGTTTTTCCACCATCGAGCGCATTTGTTCTTCATTGCCGCTCACCGACTGGGCGAAATATCTCATCGCCAATTCATAGAGTAAGGCATCTTCCACCTGCACATTGCTCACCTTTTGCCACAGTGTGCCTCGCCCTTGCGCAAAGGCGGTTTTGCTCTTGCGAAGTGTGCCCTTGCCATAGGTGGCTTGCTGCGGATAGTAGGGCGCAATGAGGTAGGGGCGATTGTCGATGCCTGCCACCGCTGCGGAAATGAGCTGGCGTTGCTTCACCCAAGTGCGGAAGTGCGCCAAGTTAATCACTATTTGGTTGGAAGTCATGAAGCGCAATTCCTTTGCCACCGTGGCGGTGTTTGCTCGCTTGGCTTCTGGCTGATAGTTTTGCTGCCACGCTTCAAACTGCTGCATCACTTCCTGATAGATGTTTTGCAAAATCTGCTTCCGATTGGCATTGCGGCTTTTGCTTTCCACAATCTTTTTCAGCTCGGTGAAGCCTTTGGCGGTGAGCAATCGCACGAGTTCTTCTGCTGATTCCTCGCTGTCGTTGATGGCACGAAGGCATCGGCTGAACACATCAAACTGCTCGCGGCTGAAGTGATAGTTGGTGTGCATCTTGCCATCGGCACCGATTTTGTTTCGGGCGTGCTGCGCATTCCACATCAGGTTGGAAGCTTTAAAGATAAAGCGCACTTTGAAGCTCACCCCTTTGTTTTTTCGCAAGAAATAGTCAAGCTCCACCGAGCCTTTCTTTTCCGCTTCAGCATAAAGCTTCTCATAGCGTGCTTCGCTCGCTCGGGTGTCGTCGATCAGCTGCTGAAACGGACACACGCGCGCTTCTTCATTTCGCTTGCTCACCCCGTGCAACTGCAAGAAACTGCTTGGCATGAGCTGGCGAGCTTCGAGGGTTTCGGCTTCGCTCAGCGATTGATTTTGCAGCACTTTGGCGCAGAGCATGGCACGGCGGAGTTCGTTGTGCTCCACATAGTCAGCCAGCAATTCGTTGTTTCCCGAAAGGCACATTTTCAGCAAGGTGGGCAGCATGGTGCGCTGAATGACCAAGATGCGTTCTTTGCCATGAATGGGCAGTTTCACCTGAATGGCGTTGTTTTGCTCCACTAGCGGAAACTCCCATTCGTAGGTCATTCTCATTTCCTTGATTTCCTCGTGCGAGAAATAGCAGGTAGCCCTTCCGCCATGCATTCGGGTGCGTGTTTGGTCGTATTTCTTCTTGTCGCTGACTTTCAAATTAGCCAAATAGGCTTGATTGTCTTCGGGGTAGTAGAACTGATAGCACTTGAATTTGGCGGCATCGCCAAAGAAGTTTTGCTCCAGGAGGAAGCGCACAGCATATTCCATGAATCGGTCGTTGCCACGCCCCCAGCGGCGGTTGACTTCCTCGAAATTGAGTTCGGCATCTTTCGAGCCTTGCAGCCAAAGGTCGAAATCGGTTTTGAAGTAATCGTTTTTCAGTTTTTTCTTTTCGCTGAGCAATTTGGCTTCCACAAAGGCGGTGAAATCGGGCAGCTTGGCTTGCATCTGCGCCATCGCGTCTTCGTTTTGGTGGAAGAACTCGATGCGCATATCCTCTAGCTCATTAGGCTCATCCTCCTGCATGGCTTTGCTGCTGTCGTTGAGCTTTTCGATGAAGCGGTTGTAGTGGTGCTCAAAGTTTCCCTCATAGTCTTTCACAATTCGGGCAGCTTCCATGCGCACAATCTGCTTGTTTAAATCGCCTTTAATTTCAATTTCCGAAGAGTTCCAAAAGTTGGGATATTTGCCGATATACATCATCAAATCACGATAGCGCACGAGGTATTCGGTTTCGCTGTCCACATCAGTTGCGCTCACTCGCTTGGAAAAGAGCATGAATTGCTTTTTCGAGAACGCAAATTCTTCTTTCTTTTCAAAATCAACGAGCAGGAACTCGCTCATGTCGTTATACATGAACATGGTGAGCACAAAGAGTACACCTGTTACGGTGAGGTATTCACCACGTTGAAAGTCATATCTATCAATGCCTTTATAGGCGATGATATCGCTGTCGATGGTGAAGAACAGTTCTTTCTCGGCTTCCATTCGTGCGCCATTGGTAAACGCCATTGGTTCGCCCTTAGCCACCTGCATCGAGAGCGCATAGGCTTGCACCAAAAACTCTCGGAGGTCTTTATTGTAGTCCATCCGCATGGCTGGACCCCACTTCGCCACATAGTGCGATGAGGCATTGCGCAGCCCATTGAGCAATGCGCTGAAATTATCTACTAGATATTCTTGCCCCTGCTTGTTCTCCATTTTTCTCCCATGAGGGAAACTCACATTGCGCAAGCGTTCATATTGCGTGGCTTCGCCCTGAGTGGTGAGCCCGAAGCATTCTTTCTGGTTGATTTGCTTGAAAGCATGACCGATGGCGAAATAATAGAGTGCGTTGCGCTGCATGGTTTCACTCTTGCCCACCGAGAGGACTTGTTTCACATTTTGGTGTGCTTTTTCAGCGAAAGGCGCAAGCGTGCCTTTGTTGTTGTGGAATAGGTTGATGTGCTCAATAGCGTTCATAAGGTATTGTTTTTGATGTTATTTTAAATATAGCGCGCCAAAAGTAGTGATTTAGTTTTTAAAAGTAACCTTCACTCATCATAAATTCTGCATAAGCCTGATCTTCGGCTTCGGCTTCTAGGAATTGCTGGAGTTGTCCTTCTTGTTGCGCTTGGTCTTCCAAGAATTGTTGAAGTTGTCCTTCTTGTTGCGCTTGTTCGGCGGCATAGTCCGCATAGTTGTTGTCGTAATACATAGTTGTAAATTTTAGGGTGTTATTTAATTTTATACTGCAAAGAAAGGTGCGAAATGTGCAGCCTTTCTGCATGGTTTATTTTTTTTGAATTATTGCTTTGATTGCGGCATCTGGTCAAACCTAATATCAGGAGAATCAATGCGGCTAACAGGATGATTTTCCAATGTTCGTTTTTATTTCTCATGGTGTTTCTTTTTTGCTTCCATTTTTTAATGTCGCAGAATTGGAAAAGGTAACCGAATGGAAGAAGGAACACACCTCTATGGTGGAGTATATTTTCTTAGCTGATTCTCTGCTCGCTACAAGTTGGTCGTTTTAGGTGAGAGATTCCGCTGTAAAGTATATCTTTCGTCAGAAACATTAAACCCACAAATGGATTTAAGCACCACAAAGATATGTTCCTATATTTATCTGTCCATTTTTTGCCATTCAGACTTGCCTTGGGGGCAATGTCCTACTTGAAAGCTCCATGAATAAACTGCCCGATCGTTTCGTTCAGATTGAACTGCGCTATTGGCAATATGCTTTTTAGCGGAGCTTTCTTCACCAACTTACCATTGAAATAATAGTTGATGGCGATGACTTCCTGCTTGTCGCTCAAGATTAAGCGGTATTGGAAACCGGGTATCGAGCTTATCTTAGTTGCAATCTTCATTGAAGTGTGTTTTTTTAGATTATACCTACTGATGCTGCCCATGCAAGCACAGATTTTCTGCTTTGCTCGAAATAGCAATTGTCGAGAAGTGAATCAATCTTCTGCCTAGCTTGCCTTTCACTAATCGGCTGCCCCTGCTTGCGTGCTGAATCCAAAATCACTTCAAACAGTTTGTCGGACACCAATTCCACACATTTTTGCCGAGAATAGCGCACGCCCTTGGGAACGTCAATCTCTGCCACGAGTGTTTTGTCGGCTTTATTGAGAATGCGGATGGCACACAAATAGCTTGCGCCCACTCCTTCTGCCACCGCTTCAACAATGATAAGCCCCTCTAGCTCGCGCACACCTGCCATATAGTTGAAACCTGATGCCGCTTGATAACTTTGGGTTACCGCCATGCCCATGTATGCGCTTCTAGCCACAGCTGAGCTTCCTTGATGTACTAAAGATTGATTTCCCATGATTCGATATTTTAATATTTGACTTATGCTTTAATAAATTTCTGACTGTTTGCTTGCAACATATAACGCTGGTCGCTGTTGAAACCATCAATAATCTTCGATTGAACTTTCTGCACCACATCATTGCAATTAACGCGGATGCCTTTT
>JBKECD010000007.1:0-18684 GCA_047974225.1 Mangrovibacterium sp. | reverse complement strand
GAATATATTTCACCAGAGATGGTGCCCGACATGCCGGGGAAAAAGAACTCGATAGTGGATGTGCGCTGCAAGGACAAGAACGGACGGCAATTTCTAGTGGAGATGCAAATTCACTGGGTTCCATGGTTTAAGGAGCGTATGTTGTTGAATGCCACTAAGGCCTATTCTAGTCAGCTAAAGAAAGGGGAAGGTTACGATAAATTATACCCAGTGTATGCCCTAGGATTAATCAATGATATTTACCTGCCTAATACGGAAGAATGCTATCATCGTCATGTGATTATGAACCCCGACGCACCCGATGAAACGATGAACGGGATGGAGTTTGTGATGGTGGAGCTTCCCAAATTCAAACCGGAGACTTACTCGCAAAAGCGTATGGCAGTCCTATGGTTGCGTTTTCTCACCGAGGTAAAGGATGACATGGAAGTTGCCCCCGCAGGTTTGGAAGAAAACCCAGAAATCCGAGATGCCTTATCGCTTATTCAGCGTTCGCAATATTCAGAAAGTCAGATGTCGCACTATGAGGAGTTCTGGGATATCATCAGCAACGAAGTAACCGCCCAAAATGTAGCAAAAAGAGAGCTCGAAGAAAATCACGCAAAAGGAGTGATCGAAGGAATGGGAAAAGGGAGAGCAGAAGGCGAAGCGATAGGAATAGAGAAGGCTGCTCGAAATCTATTAAGCATAGGTGCTTCTATTGAAATGATTCAAATAGCCACGGGTCTTTCCGCAGAAGAGATAAAGCAATTGTCAATAGATAATTAGGAATTATGTGGAGTTAAGGCAATTGCCGAAGGCGCAACGCCATTTCGGCGTAGGGGGGTTTGCTTATCGAGATTTTTTATCCCTTACTATTTCTTCGGTATTCTTTCGGAGGCACATTCATCATCTTTTTAAATATGCGCGAGAAGTAATAAGCATCGTCATAGCCGACTTTTTGGGCGATTTCTTTGACACTAAGGAGCGTGTGGTCGAGGAGCTGACAGGCTTTCTGAATGCGCAGCTGAATGAGGTAGTCGATGGGAGATTTGCCTGTTTTTTGGCGAAATGCCAAGGAATATTGCGAGACTGACAGTCCGGCTTCATGAGCTAGGTCGTCGAGAGTTAGCTTCTTGTCGAGCTTGTTTTTCATGAATAGAATCGACTTGTCGCTTAGGTCGAAGTCTTTATTGTTGATTTGTCGAAATTGCGACAGATAGCGGAAAGAGGCGAGAAAGTGGGCAAGACAGATGTTGGCATAGTTGAGGTTGTCGATGCTGTATCCCATTTCGAGGTTCTGAATCATCTCTTCAAAGAGTGTTAGCCTATCGTTAATTCTATTGGTGCTTGATGGAGCGATGTTTAGCACTTCATTGCTTGATGGGGAATAGTCGGGGGCATGCTTGCCCGCATAGTGAATCCAATAAATAGTCCATGGATTATCGTGGCTCGAAGCATATGAATGCGGTTTTTGAGCTGGGATAACAAGATACTGATTGGCTTTCATGACGAGTTTTTTTTCGTCGATGGCTATCCATCCACTTCCTGCCACACAATACATTAATATATACTGACTACAACCATCGGGGCGTGTTCGGAAGTGATTTCTAGCATGGGGATAAAAGCCGATATCGGTGATGTATAGGTTTTGGCTAATCGCTTCGTTTTGAAGCGAGGAAATCAATGATTGAGGAATGACAAATGTGCGTTGTCCTTTAAATCCTTCTTCCTTTTTATTCATGAGGAGCTATTTTTTGTCAAAAGTAATAAGATAATCCATTTCTTTCCTCTAATATCCATTGAAAGTAGTGTTAATTATATCTTACTTTGCGTCATAATTTTTTCAATTTAGGACTTTATGCAAAAAAACAAATTCAACACCGGTTATCTTTTCACCATCTCGATGGTGTCAGCTTTGGGAGGATTGCTCTTCGGCTACGATTGGGTAGTCATTGGAGGGGCAAAGCCTTTCTATGAACTTTATTTTGGTATTTCAAACTCTCCGGGCATGCAGGGCTGGGCGATGAGTAGCGCCTTGTTAGGCTGCTTGGTGGGAGCCGTTTTGTCGGGCGTGCTGAGCGACAAATATGGACGTAAGCGCCTGCTCATATTTGCCGCTTTTCTGTTTACACTATCAGCGGTCGGCACTGGAGCGGTGAATAATTTCACCCCATTTTTGGTTTATCGCATCTTGGGTGGCATTGGCATTGGCTTGGCATCTAATCTTTCGCCGATGTATATCGCCGAAATTGCGCCTGCGCAAATGCGAGGAAGATATGTTTCGCTCAACCAACTCACTATTGTGCTTGGCATCTTGGGGGCGCAGTTGGCAAACTGGCTGATAGCCGACACGGTGCCAGCTAATTTTGCTCCAGCTGATATCTTGGCTTCATGGAATGGACAGATGGGCTGGCGATATATGTTTTGGGCAGAGGTAATTCCTGCTGGCTTGTTTTTCTTGTTGATGTTTTTTGTGCCTGAGAGTCCACGTTGGCTAGCAAGCAATTCGAGCGAGTCGAAGGTGAAAGGCATCCTGTCAAAGATTGGCGGCAACGAATATGCTGATACAGAATACGCTAATATTAAAGCAACTATCGCTGCCGACACAAGCTCAATGAACCTTAAGGAATTATTTCAACCTAAGCTTCGGAAGATTTTAACTATCGGCATTGTGCTTGCAGTTTTTCAACAATGGTGTGGCACCAATGTGATTTTCAATTATGCGCAAGAGATATTTACAGCTGCTGGTTTTGGGGTGTCGGACATCCTTTTCAACATCGTGATTACAGGTAGTGTGAATGTTGTGTTTACTTTCGTGGCATTGTTCACGGTGGACAAGCTCGGCAGAAAACCATTGCTGATGATTGGTGCTGGAGGACTCACTTTGATATATATTTTGATTGGTTCTGCTTATTTCTTCCAACTCTCAGGCTGGATGTTGCTCGTGCTGGTGTTGCTTGCCATTGCTTGCTATGCCATGTCGCTTGCTCCACTGGTGTGGGTGGTTATTTCTGAAATATTCCCCAATAGAATCCGAGGTGCTGCCATGGCAGTAGCCACCTTTGCACTGTGGGCTGCTTGTTTCTTACTCACCTACACTTTCCCATTCTTGAATAATGCACTAGGTGCTTCGGGCACTTTCTGGCTCTATGGCGGCATCTGTTTGGCTGGTTTCTTATTCATATATAAGAACCTTCCTGAAACTAAAGGAAAAACTTTAGAGGAAATTGAAAAAGAAATGGTGGGCTAAGTTTGTAAATCGTGATTTACACCTAAAAAACAGACAAATGAGAATGAAATTTATTTTATGGAACTTAGCAGCCGTGCTTATGCTGTCGTTCGCAGGATGCAGCTCGGAGAAAGCCGACGAACGTCCGAATATACTCTTAATCATCACTGACGACCAAGGCTATGCCGACTATGGCGCCTATGGTGGGGCTGATGATGTTTCGACGCCTAACCTCGACCGCATCACCGACAATGGAGTGCGCTTTACTAATGGCTATGCCACAGCGCCGATATGCAATGCTTCACGCCAAGGCATCATCACAGGTTCTTATCAACAGCGCTGGGGCACTTATTATTATGGAGGAAAAATCTTCCCCGAGTCGAAGCGCACTATTCCTGAGATATTAGGCAGCGAGGGTTATCGCTGTGTGAAAATCGGGAAAACACATTATGCCAATGTCCTCGACAATAACGTGCAAATCGAAGATGCACGCACCTATCGGGAGTTTCCGCTCAATCATGGATATGAAGAATTTTTGGGATTTTGCGCCCCTCGCCACGACTATTTCAAGTTGAAGGAATCCGACAATTGGGTGCAAGGAGCTGATGACGACCGCATGTCGCAATTCGGTCCGCTGTGGAGAAACAATGAAAAAGAAGACTTCGAGGGCTATACCACTGATATCTTTGGCGATGAGGCAGTAGCGCAAATCAACAAGTCGGATGACCGTCCATTTTTCATGGAGCTATCATTCAATGCGGTGCATCATCCGATTTATCAAGCACCCGAGAAATACTTGAAGAAATTTGGCATTGAGGAGTTTCCCGAGTGGAATCCCGAGGAAGAAAGCTTTTTGGATTATCATGCACGCACTTGCTGGCGTGCCGAGGAAGATCCTGTGGGTCGCTTGCGCTATTTGGCGAACTTGGCGTGCTTAGACGATAATGTAGGCAAGGTGCTCGATGCTCTTGAGAAATCGGGCAAGCTGGAAAATACATTGATATTTTATGTGTCAGACAATGGCGGTTCGCAAAACACCTATGCAAACAACGGCATCTTGAATGGGCATAAATACATTCTTCAAGAAGGAGGCATTCGGACTCTTTACACCATGTCGTGGGCGAAAAAGTTCAAGGGCGAAAAGGTGGTAGATGCGATGGTTTCGCACATGGATATCCTGCCAACATGTTTGGCAGCGGCTCAATCGGCAGCGCTCGACAGCATCAACATTGATGGCAAGGAACTATTTTCAGTCATTGAAAATCCTGCGGCAAAGCATCATGAATTGCTCGTGTGGGACACTAGAAATGAGCAGGTGGTGCACAAGGGCGATTGGAAGCTTCACGTGGTAAAAAAAGACAACCACTTCCGCTCGATTCATCTCGATGCAGGCACTTATCTGTATAATCTAGCAACAGACCCAAGCGAACAAAACAACTTGGCAAAAAGCAACATAGAGAAATTGAATGAACTTAAAAAGGAATATGAACTATGGAAACAAAATTTATAATGAAAAAGCAAGGTTTGATAAATTGCCTATTGGCGATAGTTCTGTCTTCTTCAGTGGCTTGTAGTCGCTCGCAAGAATTGCAGATTGATTTGACTGGCGAATGGAATTTTCAGATTGATTCGCTCGACTGTGGAGTGAATGAAAAATGGTATGAGCAATCGCTTGCCGAAACGGTGAGCTTGCCAGGCACGATGGCGCAAAATGGAAAAGGCAATGAAATTTCAGTGGCAACGCCATGGACAGGGCTCATCGTGGATAAAACTTGGTACACCGAGGATAAGTATGCTCGTTATCGTCAGGATGGCAATGTGAAAATTCCTTTCTGGCTGCAACCCGATTTGCACTATATCGGGGCGGCATGGTATCAGAAGCAAGTGGAAATCCCTGCTGATTGGTCGGGTAAAGCTATTGAGCTGACACTCGAACGTCCTCACTGGGAAACACAAGTATGGGTGAATAATCAGCGAGCGGGCATGCAAAACAGCCTCGGCACAGCGCATTGCTATGACTTGACAAATCTGCTGACTGTGGGCAAAAATACAATTACTGTCAGAGTAGATAATAGTGTCAAGGATGTTGATCCGGGGATGAATGCACACAGCATTTCTGACCACACACAATCGAATTGGAACGGTATTGCAGGTGAAATGTCATTGCGAGCTTTCTCGAAGGTGAATGTCGAAAATATACAAGTCTATCCTAACATCAAGGATGGAACTGTGTTGGTGAAAGCGCAATTGAAAAACCAAACAGGAAACGTATGTGATGGCGAATTGAAAATTGAAGTTACACCAGAGAGAACAAACAGCGACACGAAGCATCGAAGTGCGAAAAAATCATTGAGCGTGGATGGTGAAGAACTCGTGGAGCTTGAATTTTCCATGGATGGTGAATTTGCGTTGTGGGATGAGTTTCACCCTAATCTGTATAAAATGACTGTTTCGCTAAAGACAGATGAAGGCACACACTGCAAAGAAATCACTTTTGGCATGCGTGATTTCCAAGCCGATGGCACTCGCTTTGCTATCAATGGGAGACCTATCTTTTTGCGTGGCACATTGGAATGTGCCATTTTCCCCAAAACAAGCTATCCACCAACTGATGTGGAGGAGTGGACACGGATTATGAAAATTTGTCAAGCGCATGGATTAAATCACGTGCGTTTCCACTCGTGGTGTCCGCCTGAAGCGGCTTTTGTGGCAGCTGACAGATTGGGAGTTTATCTGCAAGTGGAGACTTCGAGCTGGGCAAATGACGGCTCGGTGGTGGGCGATGGTCGAGGACTCGACCAGTGGCTCTATGAAGAAGCTGACCGCATGCTTCGCGATTATGGTAATCACCCTTCATTCTGCCTCATGTCTTATGGCAATGAGCCAGCAGGAAGAGGTCATAAAGAATATCTAGCCTCTTTTGTGGACTATCTGAAGGCGAAAGACCCTCGTCATTTGTATAACGGAGCTGCTGGATGGCCTTATTTGGAGAATGCCGATTTCTATAATAATGCAGGACCTCGCATTCATGCGTGGCGGGCTGATTTGAATTGCGTTCTCAATCGGGAAGCTCCGCAGACGATGTTTGATTTTAGCGAAAAAGTGCAAGCTACACCTATGCCTTATGTCAGCCATGAAATTGGTCAGTGGTGTGCTTATCCGAACTTCAAGGAGAAAGAAAAATACACAGGTGTGCTGAAAGCTAAGAACTTTGAAATCTTCGAAGAGACCTTGGGTGAAAACCACATGGGGCATTTGGCGGATAGTTTCCTATTGGCATCAGGAAAGCTTCAAGCACTTTGCTATAAGGCGGATATTGAAGCCGCATTACGCACCAAAGGCTTTGCAGGCTTTCAGTTGCTTGATTTGCATGATTTCCCCGGTCAAGGAACTGCCTTAGTGGGTGTGCTCGATGCATTTTGGGATGAGAAAGGCTATATCACAGCAGAAGAATACAGCCGCTTTTGTAATCAAACAGTGCCTTTGGTGCGTTTCCCCAAAAGAGTTTACTATAACACTGAAACGCTGAAAGCACAAGTGGAAGTGGCGCATTTTGGAGCTGAACCGTTGAAAGATTGTGCGGCTGACTGGTCGCTTTTGTCGCTCGGTGGCGAAGTGCTTGCTAATGGAAGTTTTCCAGCAGCAACAATTCCAGTGGACAATGGCACAGTTTTGGGCGAACTCTCCATCCCTCTTCAAAAAGTGGCTAAAGCTCAAAAGTTGGTTCTCACGGTGGATGTGGCAGGTTATAATAACAGTTGGGATGTGTGGGTATATCCAGAAGCGAAGGTGCAATTAGCAATCAGCAATCAACCTAAGATTGTTCGCAAACTAGATAAACAGACCGTCGAATTTCTACAACAAGGAGGTACAGTGCTGCTCACTCCTAAAAAGGGAAGTGTGAAAGCCGACAAAGGTGGTGATATTGCCATTGGCTTTTCAAGCATCTTCTGGAATACGGCATGGACTCGTGGGCAGAAACCACACACCTTGGGCATTTTGTGTAATCCGAATCACAAAGCATTGGCAGACTTTCCCACGGAATATCACTCCAATTGGCAGTGGTGGGATGCGATGAGTCATTCCAATGCAATTGTGCTCGATGATTTCACCCCCGAACTTTCGCCAGTGGTGCAAGTGATTGACGATTGGTTTACCAATAGACGCTTGGCATTGCTATTTGAAGCTAAAGTAGGGAAAGGAAAACTGATGGTGTCGGGCATTGACTTGCTCTCCGATGCCGCTAATCGTCCTGAAGCGCAGCAGCTATTATATAGTGTTCAAAAATATATGCAAGGTGCAGATTTCAATCCAACAATAGCGCTCGAAGCAACAGAAATTCAGCAGTTGTTTAATTAATCAATTTAAAGAAGTTTTCTAAAGATATGAAAGTAAAAGCTTGGAAAGAAAAGGTGGTCATTCCGACTTATGGGATTGGCGAACCTGAAAAGAACCCAATATTCCTAGAAAAAAGGGTTTACCAAGGAAGCAGCGGTGCGGTGTATCCACACCCTGTGGTTGAAAAAATCGAAGACGAAAAAACCGATAAAGAGTGGAATGCCATCTACCTCGAAAATCAATACATCAAACTGATGATTCTGCCTGAATTGGGCGGACGCATCCAAATGGCATTCGATAAAACCAAACAACGTCATTTTGTCTATTACAACCAAGTGATTAAGCCTGCCTTAGTAGGGCTCACGGGTCCTTGGATTTCAGGAGGAATTGAGTTTAACTGGCCACAGCATCACCGACCATCAACTTATGAACCAGTGGACTCGCTGATTGAGGAAAACGAGGATGGTAGTGTAACGGTGTGGTGCAGCGAGCTGGAACGGATGTTTCGCACTAAGGGGATGGCGGGATTCACCCTTCACCCTGACAAAGCCTATGTGGAAATCAAGGTGAAACTCTTCAACCGAACTCCCCATCCGCAGACCTTCCTTTGGTGGGCAAACCCAGCGGTGAAGGTGAATGATGACTATCAATCGGTGTTTCCGCCCGATGTGAATGCGGTGTTCGACCATGGCAAGCGTGATGTGTCGAGCTTCCCCATCGCCACCGGCGAATACTACAAGGTGGATTATTCGGCAGGGGTGGATATTTCCCGATATAAGAATATTCCTGTGCCAACAAGCTATATGGCGATTGCCTCGAAATATAATTTTGTGGGTGGATATGAAAACGACTCGAAAGGGGGGCTGCTGCATGTGGCAGATCATCATCAATCGCCGGGCAAGAAGCAATGGACGTGGGGAAATGGCGATTTCGGTCAGGCATGGGACAGAAACCTCACGGATGAAGATGGTCCATATATCGAGCTGATGTGTGGCGTTTACACCGACAATCAGCCTGATTTCACTTGGCTTCAACCCTATGAAGAGAAAAGCTTCAAGCAATATTTCATGCCCTATCGTGATTTGGGCATGGTGAAAAATGCCACTAAAGATGCGATGCTAAATCTCGAAGCCGAAGGAAAAGCTTTTCGATTGAAAGCCTACACCACTGGGGTGTATCCGAATGCTACAATCGCTGTGAAATCGGAAGGAGTGGAAGTTTTCAGAGCAACACTCGACTTTTCACCCGAAATGAGTTTTGACACGTTGATTAGCGAGGCGATTAATCTCGAAGATTGTCAGGTGGTTTTGTGTAGTGAATTGGGAAAAGTGTTGGTGGATTGGCAATCCGAAAAAGAGGAATTGCGTGCCATTCCCGACCCTGCCAAGGCGGCAAAACAGCCCGAAGAAATCAAATCGGTGGAGCAGCTTTATTTGCGAGGATTGCACTTGGAACAATATCGCCACGCCACTTATGACCCCACGGCATACTATAAAGAAGCGCTCAAACGTGAGCCTAGCGATGTGCGATGCAACAATGCCATGGGCTTGTGGCTGATGCGAAAAGGTCAGTTTGCCCAAGCAGAACCACATTTCCGCACTGCCATCGAAACGCTCATCGAAAGAAATCCAAACCCTTATGATGGCGAGCCCTTATATAATCTTGGGCTTTGCCTCAAAATGCAAGGCAAGCTTGAGGAAGCCTATGATAATTTCTTCAAAGCAACATGGAATGGTGCGTGGCAAGACAGCGGATTTTATCAAGCAGCCTTGATTGATGCCACATTGGGCGACACCGAAAAAGCGTTGGAACTCATCGACCGTTCGTTGTGGCGAAATTGGCTCAACCAGAAAGCTCGTCATTTGAAAATGAGTCTTCTCAGAAAGAGCGAAAAAATGCAAGCTGCATTGCAATTGATTGAGGAGTCGTTGGCGATGGATCGCTTCAACTTTGGAGCTACTTATGAAAAATATCTAATCACCAAAGACGGCAATCTGCTCGCTGAACTCAAAGAGATGATGCGTGGCAATGTGCACAATTATATCGAGTTTTCACTCGATTATGCCTCGGCAGGATTTTATGCAGAAGCGGTGGATTTCATCAATCTTTATTTAGCTGATGCCACTAAAGCTTATCCGATGGCTATGTATTTCAAAGGATATTATCTGGCAAAGCAAGGAAAAAATGCAGAGGCAAAAGCTGCCTTGGAAGCCGCAGCACAGCTTTCCCCTGACTATTGCTTCCCCAACAAGTTGGAGGAATTGATTGCACTTCAGCAAGCTGTGACGATTAACCCTTCGGATGCCAAGGCATATTATTATATGGGGAACTTCTGGTATGGCGCTCGCCAGCACAGTGAGGCAACGAGCTGTTGGGAGCAATCAAAAGCTATTGATGATTCTTTCCCTACGGTGCATCGTAATTTGGCATTGGCATATTTTAATAAGCAAAACAATCCGCAAGCAGCTTTGCAGTCATTGGAAAAGGCTTTTGCGCTTGACACCACCGATGCACGTGTGCTGATGGAACTCGACCAGCTTTATAAGAAGCTTGGGAAGTCGGTTGAAGAACGTTTGATATTGCTAGAAAACCATCAGGAAGAAGTGCGTAAGCGTGATGATTTATATCTCGAATGGATTACTTTGCTCAATCTCTCTGGCAAGGAGAAGCAGGCTTTAGAGATGCTCATGGGGCGTCAGTTTCACCCATGGGAAGGTGGCGAAGGAAAAGCCACAGGACAATATTTATATTGCCATGTGGAATTGGCGAAGAAAGCACTTGCGGTCGAAAAAAATCAAGACGCAATTGCCCATTTAGAGGCTTGCTTCGACTATCCGCACAACTTGGGCGAAGGTAAACTTTCTGGAGCTCAAGAAAACGACATCAACTATTGGTTGGGCTGTGCGCATGCAGGATTGGGCGATATGGATCAAGCTCATCGAGCTTGGGAAGCGGCAGCTATTGGGCTTTCGCAGCCTTCGGCAGCGATGTATTACAACGACCAGCAGCCCGACAAAATATTCTATCAAGGATTGGCACTGCTGAAACTCGGCAGAGCCGATGAAGCCAATAGTCGATTTAATAAGCTGTTGAAATTTGGCGAAAAACAACTCTTTGTGCCCTTTGCAATGGATTACTTTGCAGTGTCTTTGCCCGATTTGCTTATTTTTGAAGAAGATTTGCAAGTTCGACATGAGCAACACTGTCATTATCTAATGGCATTGGGGCATCTTGGGCTAGGCAATGAAAGAAAAGCTGCCGAAGAATTTAGTTGTGTGTTGTCGAATGATGTTTATCACATCGGAGCAAAAGTGAATAGTGAATTATTAAAATAGAAACGTATGAAAAAACTTTTTTTACTCGTGTTGTCTGTCGGATTGATGATGACATTTACCAATTGTACGTCAAAAGAAGAGAAGAAGCCAAACTTTGTGTTCTTCTTGGTTGATGACCTTGGCTATATGGACGTAGGTTGCAACAATCCCAACACATTTTACGAAACCCCCAACATCGACCAATTGGCGCAAGAGGGAACACGCTTCACAGATGCTTATGCTGCTTGTCCGGTGTGTAGCCCAACACGTGCTAGCATCATGGCGGGGAAATATCCTGCACGGATTGGCACAACCGACTATTTCGGAGCTGCTCAGCCTGAAAACTGGAAACGCAACACACAATTATTGCCAACGGAATATCTCGACCGACTTCCGCTAGAAGAAGTAACACTTGCCGAAGCTCTCAAAGAGGGAGGCTATGCCACTTTCTTTGCTGGCAAATGGCACTTGGGAGAAACCGAAGACCTTTGGCCAGAATACCAAGGTTTCGACATCAACAAAGGCGGCTGGTCGAAAGGCGGTCCTTATGGTGGCAAACGTTACTTCTCGCCCTACATCAACCCACGATTGGAAAATGGCGAAGATGGAGAGCACTTGCCCGACCGCTTAGCACGAGAAACAATCAAATTCATTGAGGCGAATAAAGACACTACATTCCTGGCATATCTTTCATTTTATTCGGTGCACACACCACTGATGGGACGTCCTGACCTCGTGGAAAAATACGAACAAAAGAAAAAGAATATGCAAATCCCCGATTCGATTTGGGGGATTGAAGGCGGTCGCCAGGTGCGCCTCGTGCAAGAGCATGCGGTGTATGCTGCGATGGTGGAAGCGATGGACTTAGCAGTGGGCAAAGTGCTTGATAAACTCAAGGAATTGAAATTGGATGATAATACCGTGGTGGTTTTCATGGCAGACAATGGTGGGCTTTCTACTTCCGAAGGACACCCCACAAGCAACTTGCCACTTCGTGCAGGAAAGGGATGGCTCTATGAAGGCGGTATTCGTGAAGCAATGATCATCAAATGGCCAGGCAAAACGAAAGCAGGCTCGGTGGAAAGCACACCTGTCATCAGCACCGACTTCTACCCCACATTCCTCGAAATGGCAGGCTTGGAGCAAAAGCCCGAGCAACATAAAGATGGTGTGAGTCTTGCTTCCTTGCTCGCCAACGGGAAAGCACCAAGTCGCGAAGCGATTTTCTGGCACTATCCCCACTATGGCAACCAAGGCGGAAGCCCCGGGGCTGCGGTGAGAAAGGGCGATTATAAATACATTAAGTTTTATGGAGATAAAGCCGATGAGATGTATAATTTGAGCAACGACCTCAGCGAGCAACACGACCTCATCAATGAAATGCCTGAAAAAGCAACTGAACTGAGAAGTCTTTTAGATAATTGGCTAAAAGAAGTGGACGCTAAGATTCCAGTGAAAAATGAAGCTTTCGACCCTAATAAAAAAGAATACCAATAAAACATAGATATGAAAAATTTGAAATTAATACTAGTCCTTTTCACGCTAGTAGGCGGATTCTTTTCTTGCCAACAAGAAAAGATTACGACGAAAAAGTCGAAAAATGATTTAGTTTTTTCCGAGCTAGCCACCCGATGGGACGAAGCCGTGCCGCTCGGCAATGCGACGCTCGGAGCTCTCGTTTGGCAAAATGGCGAAAACCTGCGTTTCTCGCTCGACCGAGTGGATCTTTGGGATTTGCGCCCGATGGACAACCTCGACACTCCTGCATGGAAATACACGTGGGTGTATGACCAATGGAAAAACGACAACTACAAAGTGGTGCAAGATAATTTCGATGCCCCTTATGGTCAAAACCCTGCGCCTTCCAAGATTCCCGCCGCAGCGATGGAATTTAACACACAAAGCTTTGGCGAAGTCGATTCGGTGCGCCTGTCAATCACCGATGCTGTGTGTGAGGTGAATTGGAAGAGCGGTGTAAGTCTTCAAACTTTCGTCAATGCTTCGAAGCAAAACGGATGGTTTCGCTTTGAGGGCTTGACTGCGGACGTGAAGCCCGTGATTATCCCTCCCGCCTATGTGGTGGAAGGAGATGACAACAACGAGAACGTCATTGCAGGCAAGGATTTGCGCCGATTGGGATATCAAAAAGGAGAGCTAAAAGAAGCTGGAAATCAAATCACCTACACCCAAGAAGGATGGGGCGGATTTAAATATCAAGTGCATGTGTCGTGGGAGCAAAAAGACGACCAACTGGTGGGCTGCTGGAGCATCAGCTCAGAGTTTCCCGAATGGGAAGCCACTCCGAAGGCTTCGGAAGTGGTGGCTGGCAGTCTGAAAGACGGATTTGCGCAGTCCTATGCGGCTCATCGCAATTGGTGGGATGGCTATTGGGCGAAATCGTCGGTTCAATTGCCCGACCCTGTGATTGAAAAACAATGGTATTTGGAATTGTATAAATTCGGCTCGGCGGCTCGCAGCGATGCCCCTCCGATTTCACTTCAAGCGGTGTGGACTGCCGACAATGGCAAGCTACCGCCTTGGAAAGGCGACTTTCACCACGATTTGAACACCCAATTGAGCTATTGGCTCGCTTTCAGTGGTAACCACATCGACCTCGAAGAGGGCTATATTAATTGGATGCTGAAAAACAAAGACACCTTCAAGTCATACACCAAAAATTTCTATGAGACCAACGGCATCAACGTGCCGGGCGTGAGCACGCTCACGGGCGACCCAATGGGCGGATGGATTCAGTATGCTTTCGGTCCGACGGTGTCGGCGTGGCTCGGGCAGTTCTTCTATCTCCACTGGCGCTATACCATGGATAGAGATTTCCTCGAAGAAAAAGCCTATCCGTGGATTAGTGAGGTAGCTATCCACCTCGATGAACTCTCGGTGAAGGGCAAAGATGGCATGCGCAAGTTGCCCATCAGTGCGAGCCCTGAGGTGAATAACAATTCACGTGGTGCATGGTTTGGCGAAACCACCAACTTCGACTTGGCACTCATTCGCTTTGCCTTTAGCAAAGCAGCCGAATTGGCGGGCGAGCTCGGCAAAGCCGACGAGCAAAAGAAATGGGAAGGCATCCTTGCCGAATGGCCCTATTATTCGGTTGATGAGGAAACAGGCTTGAAAATTGCCACCACCCTTCCTTTCAATCATTCGCACCGCCATTTCTCGCATCTATTGGCGATACATCCGCTGGGAATACTCGATATGTCGAGTGCTGACGAAGCGGAAAGAGAATTGATTTTAAAGTCTGTCGGCAACTTGAAAGCCCAAGGCTCAGGTGCGTGGACAGGCTATTCGTTTAGCTGGATGGCAAACCTGCAAGCTCGCATCTTTGATGGTGAGGGAGCCGCTGAGTCGTTGCGTATTTTTGCTGAAAACTTCTGCTTGCCCAACTCGTTCCATGTGAATGGCGAACAGTATAATCGCGGATATTCAAACCTCAAATACCGTCCGTTCACCTTGGAAGGCAACTTTGCTTTTGCTTCGGGAGTGCAAGAAATGCTCATCCAAAGTCATACGGGCATTGTGAAAATCTTCCCAGCCATTCCGAAGGATTGGAAGGATGTTTCTTTCCATCAGCTCCGCACCGATGGCGCATTTTTGGTGTCAGCAGAAAGAAAAGATGGCGAACTTTCAACTGTTGAAATCACTGCCGATGCCGACGGAACAATCCAAATGGAGAATGCTTTTGCCGAAGGGAAATACACCCTCAATGGGGAAGCGCATTCCGAAAAGTTAATCACTATTACCCTGAAAAAAGGCGAGAAAGTGATGCTCGCAAAACAATAAACCAATTATAACTAGAAATCAGATAGCAGTTATCTGCTATCTGATTTTTTTTTTGAAAACAAGCAAATTATGAAACTAAAGTATAAGATATTAATTTTATTCACTTGGATAAGCTGTGTCGTGCAAGGGCAAGTTATCGACTTGTCGGGCACTTGGCAAGTGAAGCTCGATGCGCAAAATGAGTTGATTAAAGAATTTCCCACGCAATGCAAAGCCGAAGGCACGATTGAGCTCCCAGCGTCTTTAGCAGAAAAAGGCTATGGATTTAAAAGCAAAGGTTCCGACTTCGGCGTGCTCACTCCAGCCTATAAATATGTGGGTAAGGCGTGGTATTCGCGTGAAATCGAAATCCCTAAGGCATGGAAAAATAAGTCGGTGGAAATTCTCCTCGAACGAGTACTCTGGGAGTCTCGCATATTTATTGATGGCGAAGAATTGAGCCGTCAGGATGCTCTCGGCACAGCCCATGTGCATCAGCTGGGCAAGTTGAGCGTGGGCAAACATCAGCTGACTGTGCTGGTCGATAATGAAATGATTCATAACATCGGCGACAAGGGGCATGCCTATGGCGAATACACTCAAAGCATTTGGAATGGCATTGTGGGGCGAATGGAAATGAAAGCCTACGACCCCGTGCGCTTTAATTCGGTGAGCACCTATCCAAATTTGGAAAAAGGCGAGCTCAATTTGAAAATGTCATTGCAATCGCCTAAATCAACGAAAGCTCGTATAGAATATGAAGTGAGATCTGTCAAATCGGGCGAGGTGAAGCTTTTGGGTTCTAGCACTGAAAAGCTTTCTTCAGCTGATAGTAAATTGGAAATTTCGATTCCAGTAAACCACGCTCTTACTCCTTGGACTGAGTTTAATCCCGAAGTGTATGCGTTGAAGATGACCGTGAAAGCTGGCAAATATCAAGACGTGTATGACACTGAATTTGGCTATTACGAAGTGAGCCACGATGGCACCAAGACGCTTATCAATGGCAAGCCTGTATTCTTGCGGGGCAATCTCGATTGTGTGCATTTCCCAAAAACAGGCTATGCTTCGTGCAAGGTGGAGGATTGGGAACGCATCTTCCGCATCTATAAAGACTATGGATTGAACCATGCCCGCTTCCACTCGTGGTGCCCGCCTGAAGCGGCGTTTATCGCTGCCGACCGTATCGGGATTTACCTGCAAGCCGAAGCATCTATTTGGATTGACTGGTGGATGAGCATCGACAACACCGAGCGCAATCGCCCCGAAATGAACACCAAAGGTTTCCCCAAAGGGCTCGGGCATAATGCCGCTCGCGATAGCTTCGTGGTGGCGGAAATGAATCGGGTGGTCGATTTCTATGGCAATCACCCCTCATTTACGCACTTCTGCATCGGCAATGAACTCGGAAACTCCGATTTCGAGGTGATGAAAGAATGGGTGGCTGATTTGAAAAAGAAAGACCCTCGACACCTCTATGCTGTTTCCACCGCACGCACCATCACCGAGGTGGATGATTATAGCGCAACGCACTATATTAAAGGTGTGGGACGCACTCGTGGACTCAACGGGGCGCACACCGATTGGGATTTTGAGGAAAACTATTCGCAGATGAACATCCCTATCATTGCCCATGAAATCGGGCAATGGCCCGTCTATCCGATGTGGTCGGAGATTGAAAAATATTCGGGCGTGCTGAAAGCTCGCAACTTTGAAGAATTTAAAGCACAAGCCGAGAAGAATGGTATTGGCAAGCAAGATGTCGATTTTGCTCGTGCCTCAGGAGCGCTCAACCAAATCATGTATAAATATGAAACCGAGTCGTTCTTCCGCACCGCTAGCTGTGCAGGCATTCAGCTGCTCAGCATGCAAGACTATCAGGGGCAAGGCGAAGCCTTGATTGGTTGGCTTGATGCCTTCTGGGAGAGCAAGAATATCACCACTCCCGAGAAATTCCGTGAGCATTTCAACACCACTGTGCCCCTGCTCAGAATGAGCAAGTTCGTGTGGACAAGCGAAGAAACATTTACAGCTAAAGCGCAAGTGTCGCACCATGGGGCGCAGTCCTTGCAGGCGGAATGCGTGTGGAATATCGCTAATGAAGCGGGTGAAATATTGGAGAACGGTTCGTTTGGCAAGAAGAATTTTGCGCTCGGCTCGCTCAATGATTTGGGCGAAATCAAGCTCGACTTGAAAGCAATGACGAAAGCCCAAAAGCTCACCGTGAATATCGAAGTGAAAGGCACAGAGTTTCGCAATCAATGGGATTTCTGGGCCTATCCTGCTCAACCCAAAGAAGTGAAAACAGATGTGCTTGTGGTCGATCGAGTGGATGAGCAAGCCATCAAGGCGCTCGAAAACGGACAGAAAGTATTGCTGATTGCCAACGAGCTCGGCACCGACGCCACCGCAGTGAGCGCGCATTTTCATCCTTTATATTGGTCGCTCACCTTCTTCCCGGGGCAGGGAAAAACCTGTATCGGCTTGCTGCTGCAAGACCAGCACCCCGCATTTGCCGATTTCCCCACCGCCTATCACAGCGATTGGCAATGGGAAAGCATTTGCGCAGGTGCAAAAGGATTTTTGCTCAACGACATGCCAGAGGAATACAAGCCAATTGCACAGCCTGTCGATGATTTTCACCGCAATAATAAAGTAGGCTCGATATTTGAGCTCGCCGTGGGAAAAGGAAAACTCTTGGTGTGTGGATACAATTTAAATGCGAATCAGCCTGTGGCAAAGCAGCTCCAAACAAGCTTATTGGAATATATGAACTCTTCGGAGTTTACCCCCACGCAATCAGTGGATGTTGATTGGTTGAAAGCGGAATTTCCATTTATTCCCAAAGCGAAAAAAGCCGATGTGCCCGAGGAATTTGAAGGTGCAATCCTCTATGTGGATGCGGCAGCGAATCTCGACAAGGAGAATGAAAGTCTGAAGTGGAAGCCTGCCTATGACGAGGTGAAGATTGCCACCGATGTGAGCTATCAGCTTGATGCCGATGGGGTGTGGAAAGACGCCAAAGGATGTGCTTGGCAGGGCAAAGAGATGAGTTTGAAAATCACTTGTCCCGACGGAATCCTTGGTTCATTCTATGTGCATTTGCATGATTGGAACAATTTGAATCGGACAGGAATACTCGATTTTGAAGGGCGGAAAGTGAAGCTCGACCGACATAAAGGCGATGGTCAGTGGGTGAAATTCCACGTCATGCGCGAAGATAGCAACGATGGTCAGCTAATTCTGAAAACACAAGCTCTGAATGGTCCAAACCTCATGATTACTAAAATTGTGTTGGTGAAAGAAGAATAAGACAAACAATAGATAGTAAGAAGAGGGTGTCCAAAAAGTTTCACTCAATACTTTTTTACATGAATAATCTTTTGTATCTTTATGGCAAATAATTAGTTATGGCAAAAGTATCTTTCAAGAGCAACAATCAGAATCAAGGGGAGTTATTTCCGCCTCATGTGGTGGATTTAGTGCCTAAAAAATCGCCTGCATTTTTGATAAATGAGGTGGTTGACCAGTTAGATATAAGTGAGCTAATAAGCACCTATAAAGGAGGAGGCACAAGCAGCTATCATCCCCGCATGATGCTAAAAATCATTTTCATGGGCTACCTGAACAATGTATTTTCATGTCGCAAGATTGCCAGTATGGTTCTGGTAAACGTAGAGTACATGTGGCTTTCAGGTATGCAGCAACCAGACTTTAGGACGATTAATGATTTTAGATCTAAGCGACTAAAAGGCAGTATTAATAAACTTTTCAAGCAAGTCGTACTCATGCTTAATGACATGGGCTACTTAAGTTTAAAAGAATCCTATATTGATGGAACAAAGCTAGAGTCCAAAGCCAATCGCTACACCTTTGTTTGGCGCAAGTCCGTAGAGCGTTATAAAGGGAGCTTGGAGCGTAAGATTTTAGCTATTTTAGAGCTTATTGATGAGGGTATTGCTCAAGATTATAAAGATGATAATGACGAATTTAAAGGTTTTGATTCGGGAGAGTTGCGAGAACGTATCAAACAAATAAATG
>JBKECD010000051.1:0-18632 GCA_047974225.1 Mangrovibacterium sp. | reverse complement strand
GATAAACTGCCAACGGCAAATAAACCGCAACGCAATAAACCGCGAAGCGATAAACGCCAAAGGCAACTCAACACCTCCAGCTCTACTCACTCTCAAACGTTATTCCATCTTTATTCTTGTCGATGAACTCATAATGCAAAGTATGGTGTAAACCTTCGGCTAGGGTGAAGGGAGCTTTGAAGCCTGAGGAATGAACTTTGGAAGCATCAAACTGTGTGGTGGCGCAAAATTTCTTCACACGCACCGAACTCACCGAAAACTTCTTGCCCGACAGTTTGCTCAACACATCAAAGCAATAACCACCCATCATGCCCATCCAATAAGGAAAGTGAGTTGAAGGAATCTTTTTGTTTAGGCTAGTTTCTACTTGAGCCACTAGCTCATTCATATTCAAATCGGGCTTATCAATGTAGTTATACACATCATATCCCATTTTCTCTTTCTGCAAGAAATGCTGAATCAACGCCACAATGTTTCCCACATAAGACATGGATTTCAGATTTGTTCCTTTGCCCACCATCAAGAACTTGCCCGAAGCTATTTGTTTGAGCAGATTATACACATTCCCCCTATTGCGTTCACCAAAAATCACTGTCGGACGAATAATAGTGAGCGAACGATTCTCAGGATCTTTTGCGTGCCACTCTCGCAACACCTCTTCCGCCTGCCACTTGCTTTTGCCATAGTGGTTGAATGGATCAACAGGGTGAGTTTCATTCGGATTCTCCTTGTTCAATCCATAGACTGCCACCGAACTAGTAAAGATGATTTTCTTCACCCCATTCTTGTCCATTGCTTGCAGCACATTCTTTGCGCCTTGCACATTCACATCATAATAGAGCGAAGTGGGCGACACGTCATCGCGATGTTCGGCCGCTAAAAGCACCACTGCTTCCTGACCTGCCAATGCTTCATCTAATTGCGACTGATTGCGCACATCGCCAATTGTTACTAAGTCATTGAAAAAATGGCTCGCTTGTTTGTCGAAGATTTTGATTTCAAAATCGCTTTTGATGAGGTCGGTCAGGCGTGTGCCGACGAAGCCTGATGCTCCGATGAGGGTAATTTTAGTCATAATTATTTGTGGAGATTTTTGTAAATCAATTTTAAAGCCACGATTGGCATTAAGCGAGGTAATGCGCGCAGAAGAATATTTCGAACATATTCGGGGCAGCCAATGAAGTTGAGTTTCATGAACTCTTTTTGGAGACGCAGTTCCTCTTTGAAGAATTTCAGGCCCTGACGGCGTGCGATCATGTTGTTACCGGTTCTCGCCAACACCAAATTTTCGTTCAGGTTGGCCGCCCGATAGCCTTTGGCCAAAATTCGCACCCACAGGAAATAGTCTTCGTAGCCCTGGAATGGCTGGTAATTACCAGCGTCGAGCACGGCTGACTTTTTAAAGACCACCGCCATGTGATTCATGGGATTTCTCTTTTTCGCAAAAGAGAGGATATCGTCATACGAAGTCGGGACCTTGCGATGGCTGACAATCGAGTCGGGCGTGTCGTTGAACTCCGCAATATTGGCGCTCAATAAAGCGACCTCCGGGTGGAAATTCAGGTAACCGATTTGTTTCTCGAAGCGATGCTGATCGGCAATATCGTCTGAGTCCATCCGGCAAACCAGTTCATTGCTACACTGTTCAACGCCGATTGCCAAGGCGCTCCCCAAGCCGACGTTCTTCTCCAGTACGACGATTTTAACCGGCTTATCCTGTTTGAATTCCTCAATCACAGCATCCAGTTGTTCCGTTAGCGGACCATCTTTAATCAATACAATTTCCGATGGCTTCAGTGTTTGATTGTCCCAAATACTTTCTAAAGCAAGTTTCAGAAAATCTGGATTTTCTTTGTAATATACTGATATTAATACGGAAAAATTCATCTCATCTGTTTTTTTGATTTAAGTCTTAACTACGTCGGTTAGAATTAAGCCGTATATTTGCTCTGGACAAGCATTAGGACGCACAATGCTGTTAGCATTTGAAGCCGACAAAGAGGTTTAGACTTCTAGTAAGCCTAAACAAGTGCGCATTCAATTATCTTGTGGATTTGGGCGTTGTCCGAGGAATGAAGATAGGGCTTGAAAACGCTTAAATCGTCTGAAATATTTCTATGTAAGACCTGAGTACTCAGCTCTAGCGCACAACAAAAAGTATCCCAAAAACACGCAAATTTGGTTTATACACAAAACTCTTCATCGCATATTTCAAAAATCGCATATTTCTGGCTTTTGCTATCGATTTGGCACAACTAAAGCATATGTTAGAAAGCAAGGCTCGCCTTAAACGAGTCGGCACATCTGCATATTTCTCTTTAAACCTCAAAACAGTTCTTTCGTGTCGTTCATATTGCCCTGTCATTTGCTTGCTTACATCATCATATATCGTATAACGCAAACCGATATTTTCATCGCAACCAACCTTTGTAACTTGGCAAAGTCTAATCCATAAATCATAGTCTTGCATTGAGGGCATTTCAACATCAAATCCCCCCACTTGATTAAATACATTTTTCCGAACTGCGGCACACGATGTAGAGCCAATCCAATTGCGCTTAAAAATCTTCTTACTTAGATCTCCACCTAAAGTATTTCTGATATATCGAAGATCTGTATCTCTATCCTTATCATTCACCACAACCTTAGAGGAATATACCAAGCCTATTTCTGAATCACTATCAAAAATAGCCATCTGATTTTTCACCTTATCCTTCTCCCATGTGTCATCATCATCAAGGAACATCACAATATCTCCAGTAGCTTTGGAAACTCCAAAGTTTCGGGAAAAATTGGCTCCGCTCGGATTTTCATTGCTATATAGGCTGATATTTTGAAATGCTAAGTTTTTAAAATCCTCTAACAAAGGCATATTTATTGAGTAATCATCAACAATAATGATTTCATCTACTTTGTAAGATTGATTCACAACACTTTCCACAGCTCGATAAAGAGCTGCGCGCCTATTGTATGTAGGGATAATTACGGATATCATGGTATAATATTTATTAGACAGAATAGTCTGAGAAATCTAATATGTAGGAAAAGGAGGTAGCTTGATGACGTCGATAATACACACCCCCAAAAACTTGTAAAAGTTATTTGGGAATGGCACTATTAGTTTGCTTATACTCGTGCTATAATTTCAAGATATGATTTCTCCAAGCAGTTTGCAAGGTATGAGGGATTATAACTTTTTAGTATATGTTCTTTCAGTTTCGGCTGATAGCCTTTAGCTGACAAAAGCTTGGAGACTGACACTCCGATCTCATCTACGCTATAGGGGTTAACCACCTCTGCCAAATCGCCGTAATATTCTTTCGGACCTCCAATTTTTGTAATTACAATCTCGCAATTATTTACGGCTGCATCTAGAGCTACCAAACCAACTCCTTCGGAAATACTGGGCAGTGCAAATACTTTTGCTTTACTATACAATTCATATTTCTTCTCTTCAGAGATATAACCTAAGACCTGGATGTTTTCAGCGTTCCCAATTTCCTTTTTTAGTGGTGCAAATTCTTCCTCAGTTCCTTTTGATCCCGCCAATACTAATTGAAAATTGTATTTTTTTGCTGCTTTAATTAGCCTAATTACGTTTTTGCGTTTTTGATATATCGAGCTAATGTGAAGACAAAAATTTTCTTTATCTAGCGAAAGCTGCTTAGTTGCATCTACTTCATACGTTAGAGGTATTTTGTAGATGTATTCTTTGGGACATCCCAAGGCTTTATTGACATAAACACTCTCGTAGTCAGTTCGGGTAAAGATCCCTTTGAAATTGGCGATAGAATTTTTTAGTGCATGAGTTGGCGATGTCATCCTAAGCTTGCTACATCCGCAGAAAGTAGACAACTTATATAAAGATACGGGTTGAATCGTGTCGATGATTGGAGAGATTACGATAGCTGGATTCTTGGGAGTCATTGTAGCCAAAAAATCTGGAAGCCAAGGGCCGAAACCAAAAATATGAATAATGTCGAATTGTTTCCAATCATAATTTCCCCATACATTTAATTCGACAACTTCATGACCTCTATCTGTCAGGAGCATTTTCCACGCTCGGGCCTGTCCCTTTATCCCATTAGAATCCCCCGAAATAATATTTTTGGGTGCTAAGAAATAACCAATTTTCATAATGATGTATAGATTAATACGTAGATATACGTCTATTAAAAAGTTATCCTTATCTTGCGCAAGTATCTTTCCTGTCTCACTTCTTTTTTTGAGGGGGGATTAGATACTTTTATGCCAAGAATAGCGCATCAAATATCCGCACGATGCTCACTACTTTTATTGTTCCTAAATATTTTTAATAGAGCGATAGAAAAGCACGGAAATATGACAAAGTATTGTGAATATTGTATGGAAAATGACTTCTGAAAATTCAAAAGACCATACAAAAAACAGAAAAACATAACTATTCCCAAATCATTTACTTTCATTGAGGCTATTGCTTTCTTGAGTAAAACAAAAATAAATATGCTATACACGAAAACCCCCACTATTCCCAGCTCTAACCAGGCTTCCATGAATATATTATGAGGGTATATTTCGCAATATAATGATGAATTTCCAATCCCGACTCCCCATAGCCAATTCTCTTTTATTCCTAAAAGTACCTTTTGATAAAGTTCTATTCTAGGCTCGTCGCCTGTTTCTGTAAAAAGACCAATGAAACGATAAGCTAGATACGTTGATTTTAAATAGGATTCCCATAGCCAAAAAAAGAAAGCAGTTGCAGCTAAAACAAAAGTGAGCAGGAGAAATTTCATCTTTAGTGAACTTTTTGCTCGATATAGCAGAAATAACAAACAAACAAACAAAGAAAACAGAATTGTACCTCTGCTTGGATACATTAGGATTGCTGCAAAAAGCAAAATAGTAAATATTGCATTTTGAATCTTATGTCTTTTGTTTGTAAATGAAGAAATAAAGCAATAGATGAAAGATATGCCAAGAGCATAAGTTACCGTAAGATAGTTTATCGACTGATTCGATAAGATGATTTTTACATCATAAAGGCTAACAACAGAAAGAGCAATATTTAACGCTACCGTTGAACCGATGAAATATCTAATAGACTCTAAGTTTTGCTTTGTCGCAATGTAACACACAGCTAATATGATCAAATATTTGATATAAATCGAGAATGCAAAGGTGTTCGGATTTATCCCTAGCGACAAAAGAGAATAGGTGAATAAAAATAAGATCGTAGCGCAAAGCAAGTCTATCTTTTCCCTTATCACGACTTTCTGAGTAGCAAAATGTATTACTATAATAGCAACCGAATTAACAGTTGCTGTTATTCCCTTAGGGAAACCTAATAGCGTTAAAATATTAGCATTAATAAGCAGAGATAGCAATACTCCTTGAACTTTTGGTATGCTAAGATTCAAATTTCTTAATTTCCTCATAAGTAAACACAAGCACTGAGCTGCTTGTAAATAAGTACCCAATCACTTTCAGCTCGTTTAATACCTGCAGGATAGCTAATAAACGAGTCGTTTTAAGATTGATTTTTCTTCTTGATTAGCTGTAAAAGCACATCTTGATTTTATATAAGATATATAGTTACAGAGTGTTGTCGAAGTATTTAGGGCTAATTTTGAAAAAGCATAGCGAGCTAGGGTTTCAGAAATTAGAATTTAATGCCCATAGAAAACAAAATGAACAACAGCTGTATTGGAGAGTTTCCCTCTATTAAAAACTAATTTCTAAATGTCACCTTGAAATATCGGCATTTTGAAGAAGACCGTCATAGTCGGTATCTCCATTTTGCACACCTTTAAGCTGGGCATATAACTAACGCAATGCTCTTAGAATCTTTATATACTATTTGTCTATTCGCCATGCCTATTTAACTTCATATACAATTCTCTCTTTCTCATCCAATAACCTTTCTTTCCTCTCTGATACAAAGAATGCACCAATAAGCGCAATCTGATATTGCAGCGAAAAACCATATTCACTAGAGATTGCTTAGCTCTCCCCATTGTCAGTCCGCAATAAATTGCTCTCCCCTCTAAAATCATTCGCTCCCTTCTTTCCTTAAACTCCCCAAAACTCTTCCCCTCCAAATGCTGAATCTCTGCACTTGGCACACTCATCACCTGATAGCCTGCTTTCTTAATGCGATAAGTCAATTCTGTTTCTTCGTAATACATGAAAAATGCAGGATTGAAATGCCCGACTTCATCAAGGACTGATTTCCGAATCATCATGTCAGCTCCTGTGATATAGCCTACTGGCATCTCTTTCTGTGAACGATTAAACTCCCTATTTCTCCAATAGACTACCCGAAACAGCATACCAAATGTCAAATTATTAATCTCCGTCCAAATTGATGGGAGCATTCTCCGAAAGGAATGTGCAGGCTTCATCTCCTCATCAAATAAATTTCCGCCACACACGCCAACCTTGGGATTAGCATCTAAATAGTCCGAAAGTATCTTGATGGCGTTATTAATCAGAATTGTATCAGGATTCAACAGCAATATATTTCGTCCTTGCGCCACTTTAAAACCCTCATTGTTGGCTCGACCGAAACCGATATTCTCTTTAAGCTCTATGAGCCTAAAGTTCGGCACATTGCCGTATTTCTCTTTCAACACCTGCACCGATTCATCGGGCGATTGATTATCTACCACAATAACCTCATAATCGATGCCTTCTGTTTTCTCAAAAACAGAATCAAGGCAATTGCAGATAAGGTTAAGGGTGTTGTAGCTGACTATGATTATGGATGTGTTCATGGTGTTAGTTCAAATGCGTTGCCCAATTCTCTCCAGAGAATCTGAATAATTCCACAATTATCTTTTCTGTTTTACCTGTTCTAAAATAGATATGACCTGCACCACAAAAGGATCTTGCATTTTAAACAAATACCCCCCATAGACTGATACGCTCCCCAGAATCCCTATTGCTAAATATTTAATTTCATCTACTATCACAATATGCAAGAGGTATAAATACAGTAACATCAGCAGCGTTCCAATCACATAGTTAAAATTCCGTCTTGTAAAAAAAGAAATTTTGAAATATTTTCTTCCCAAAATCACCATCATAAATGGTCCCATAAATTCCGCCACAACTGTAGCAAAAGCAGCTCCATATTGCGCATACTTCGGTATCAGAATTAAATTGAGTGAGAAATTCGCTATCGCTCCAACGGCAGTTGCGATGATGTAAAATCGCTCTTTCCCTAGAGGATATAAAATCTGCATACCTAAGACACTAGCCAAGCTGACAAATAATATAATCGGAGAGATTATTTGAAGCGTTAAAACAGAGGGTGCAAAATCATCTCCGCAGAAAAGGGATATAATTGGCGATGCCATTACGGCTAACCCTGCAAACATGGGCAAGCTTGCTGCCAACATAAAACTGATTGCTTTTCCTGCCAAAGCATAGAACTCATCAAAAAGTCCATTTGCAACCATATTAGAAAAACGAGGTAATAGCACTCCACTCAAAGAAGTAACAATTCCGAGTATTACCCTGGTCAATCGTGTGGCAGCAGCATAATAACCCACTGCTTGTTCATCTTTCAAAAAACCTAGCATCACCGAATCCAAATTTACATAGATGCTGATAATCAGATTCAGGACAAATATCCTCGACGCAGGAGCAAGGTGTCGTTTCAGATTCAATTGCTTCACCGAAGAAAGCACTGACAAATCCAAATACTTTCTCAGCCTAAAAAAATTGAAGATATTGCTTCCCACATTTGCCACCACCGTGATAGCGGCATAATACATGATGTCTTCTTTTGTCTTTACAAAAATGAATAGGCACACTAGCGAAAACGTTCGGACTAGTATGGTGCGAATGGTGATATACTTGAAATCCTCCACTCCTTGATAGAACCATGGCACGCCAATGGCATTAAAAAACAAAGTGGTGCTCAGCAGCAAAAACAAAGGAACATCAACCTGTATCTTCTCTACATATGCAGCCAAGAGAAGTATCACCACATAGCCAGCCAAAGTCAACAGTCCATGAAGCAAGAGAATTTCACAAGTTGTTTTGCTCATCGCTTGCTTATCATCTCGAATCTTCGCTGTCTCTCTCACCGCATAAAGCGGTATCCCAATAGCGGCAAACAACGCCACATAGTCGATTATCGACTGGAAGAACTGCACTTGCCCAATCCCATCAGCCAACAGAATCCGCGAGGCATAGGGAAAAGTAATCAGCGGGAAAAGCAATCCCGATATGGTGTTTATCAGATTGAGTGCAAAATTTTTCTTGATGGAGCTTGCCATTTTTTGGTTCTGATAATTATATGCCGCCCCGATGCTTCGACTCCGCTCAGCAACCATGGGGCTTGCTGGGTTGCCCTTTGGGGAAACCTAACAGGTTTTGGAAACCTGTTAGGTCTAGGCTAGGTTTGTTCTATGTGTTTTCTGTGTTTTTTTGATTAGACGCATTCAATGCGTCTCTACCCATGCGGCATTTATCGCAGGGTTGGAATAATTCCGCAAGGCAATCAGCCGATAGGCGAACAACGCCGATTAGGCGTGTCGTAGAGACGCATTGCATGCGTCTCGGTGGGTGTGTGTGTTAATGGAGACGCATTCAATGCGTCTCTACCCATTCGGCATTTATCGCTGGGTTGGAATAATTCCGCAAGGCAATCAGCCGATAGGCGGACAACGCCGATTAGGCGTGTCGTAGAGACGCATTGCATGCGTCTCGGTGGGTGTGTTTTAATGGAGACGCATTCAATGCGTCTCTACCCATTCGGCAGTTATCGCTGGGTTGCCCCATTCGTAATTCGTAATTGCTAATTCGTAATTGAATTTAAATTACTTCGATCAGGTCGGGGCTTATTTCTGCTACAACTACAGAGGTGATGCCGGGGATGGAAACAACAATGCGCTTCTTTTTGACTCCTTTCACCTTGATGAACACGCCCTCTACACCGTCGAACACGCCGCCATGGATGCGCACATTCGTTCCCTTGGATAGCTTAACTTCCGAGGGCTCGAGATAGATTAATTGATCGTCATGTGTCTGAGCAACAGCGATGAATTGCCGCATCTGAAAGTCGGGCACAACGATGGGGGTGCGCTTGCCTTGCTCCATATTGGTGAGGTATTGCAAATAGGAGATGCCGGCTTTTGCTTTCTTGATGACTGTCGGCGTGGTGTGGACGAAGATTAGGTCTTGAATGGCGGGCACAAGCACTCGCTTTTTTCGAGCTTTTTGGGTAATCAGCTCATAGCGCATGGGAATAAAACTGCTTATCCCTAGCTCCTCTAAAAGTAGTTTGGCATTCAAACTGCGTCGATAGGTGGCACGCATGGCATACCAGATACGTCCTTCAGTTTCCTCCATTTTTGCGGTTGATTTTCTTGAAACAAGACACAATCTCGGGGCATTGAAAACCCCGTATTCGTAAGGATTTCAAGCAATTACAGATCGCATTTCGTGTTTTTAGTGATTTTCAGTGGTGTGTCATGATGATGACACATCCACTTACTGAGGACAAAGATATGAAAACATTTAAATTGGACAATAATCTTACTTAAATTATCCCGAGAAATTCCCCCAGCAAGGAAGCGTGAATAATCCCAACTAATTCATTTCTTCAAATCCCTAATCTAAAAAAAATACATAAACATACAATCATATACATGCCATATGCATTTCTTAATTACTCTCAACTTCCCACAAAACACCGCATCATCCCTAGCTTCCGAAGCTTTTTTTCATCAAAAACACTAATCATCTTGCAGAGTAGAAAGACTTGATCAGAGTCCGATTAATACTTTCTCATCTGCATGATTTCACATGTCAAAATAGTATTTCACTTTCCAATCTGCTGGATTTAACATATCGAAACAATATCCATCTTTCCAACAAGTGAGATTTCACATGTCGAAATAGTATTTCACTTTCCAACAGGCAAGATTTCACATGTCAAAACAGCATCTATCTTTCCTATCCGCAGGATGAGTAGATATTTTGTATATTTATGCAATCTCACCCACAAGAAAGATAGACATGAAGTCGCACTCGTCCCTTGGCAGGGAGAAGAAGCATTGCCGCATGAAATTTTCAGCGCTTCCAACGAAATGGAAATATAGCTTGAATTAAAATCCTATCTTTGCAATCACAATCACATGGATATATTTTGAAACGCTACCTTATTATATGGTCTATTCTTTTTCTTTTTCCCTTAATGGGAAAGAGTCAAAGCCTGTTGCCAGATTCGATTCCAAAGGGGACAAAACACAGCAGCCTGTTTTCAGATAGCACCGTGGCACGCATCAAAAGCCGCAAGCTCACTCGGCTGATTTATGAAGGCATCATGGTGGACAGGGGCAATCCCGACAAGGTGGAAAACGCTCGCTTGGAACAATATGAGGCACTCTATCGGCTGCAAGGACGCACCATCAACAGCATTCGCATCAACCGATTGGATGCTTTCGGACCGACACTCGAAGACACTGCCTTTGTCAATCCCAACAATTTTGTGAAATGGGCCAACAACTTGCATGCCAAATCAAGCCTCGGCAATATTGAGCGAAATATTTTCCTCCGAAGTGGCGACAGGCTCGACCCCGAGCAAATCTTGGAAAACGAACGTCTGATTCGGCAAATGGAATACATCAAAGATGCACGAATACTCGCCTCCGTAGATGCGCTCGATAGCACAAAGGTAAACCTCGTGGTGATTACTAAGGACGTTTTCTCCTATGGTGTGGATGCGCAAATCGGGGGGCTGGAAGATGGCTACTTCGCTCTTTTCAACCAAAACACGTGGGGAATTGGGCATGAACTCTATGGCGGACCGGTGTGGAACACCCAAGCACACGATGGACTAGGCTTTAAAACTTCATACACCGCACGAAATATTTTGGGAAGCTACACCGATGCCATGATGGGATATGTGAATAGCTATCGACAAGAGGGTGTGGCGATTAATATAGAGCGACCCTTTGCGAAAATTAGCAATACTTGGGGAGGAGGATTGGATTATTATCGAATGTTTCGCACAAATTCCTACTATGAAACCAACATGCACCTCGACCTCAACACTTCTACCCCTATTAATTATTGGGCAATCGACTGGTGGGCGGGGCATGCTTTCAAGCTTGGAATGCATGATGAATTTGGCAGTCAGCAACTGGTGGTTTCGGGCAGATATCGGAAGGTGAATTTCATGGAACGCCCGCAAGCTGGCAACGATGGCAATCAGTTTTTTGCCGACTCAGAACTCTACATGATGAGCTTCAGCCTACTCAAACGGATGTATCTGCGAGATAACCACATCTATGGCTATGGCATCACCGAGGATATTCCGAAGGGATACTTGCATGAATTGGTGTTGGGCTATGACAACAACGAGTTTAATCGGCGACTCTATTCCCACCTCTATCTTTCTACGGGCAATCTGCTGAGCTTTCGCCCTAGCTATTTCTTTCTGTCGGGAGGCTTTGGCACATTCTTCGACAATCGAAAAATGGAGCAAGGTGAAATCCAAGTGAATGCCAACCTCATCACTCGACAATTTGAGCTAAATAACCACACCGTTCGCCAATTCTTTTCCGCTAGCTATATTCAAGGAGTGAACCGCTTTGAGCAGGAATATCTCGAACTCGACGACGCCAATGGCATCCGTGGTTTTCAAAGCAACCTCATCGCGGGACAAAAGAAACTGAACGTGCAGACCGAAACTCTCTATTTTCTTCCTCGAAAATATTGGGGATTTAATATTGCTTTTTTTGACTTCATTGATGTCGGCATCTTGGCTGGCAAAAACCAAATGCTAGCCCGTGGAAGGTGGTACACAGGATTTGGCGGTGGCATCCGATTTAAAAACGAAAGCTTGGTGTTTGAAACCATTCAGATCCGACTGGCATTCTATCCTTGGTCGCCCGCCGACCAAAGCTTCTGGGGCATGCAAGGAGGATATCTCCGCAATGACATCCCCTATAACTTCCAAGCTCGAAAGCCAAACACGCTGGAATATAGATAAATTACGAATGAGCAATTACGAATGGACAAAATAGGAACGCATGAAACGTAAAAAATAGTGGTTAGCGAAAAAGCTTTGCAAGCTCCCCCGCTAACCACTAAGCACTAAGCACTAACTACTAAAGCCTACACAAATGGCATTTTCACCACTTGTGCTTTAAGCATTTTATTGCGCACACCCACGAATATTTCAGTGCCAAAAGCAGCGTATTCCGATGCCACATAGGCCATGCCGATACCTTTATTCAAGCAAGGCGACTGAGTGCCTGACGTTACCTCGCCAATCTTGTTGCCTTCGGCATCAAAGAGTTCATAGCCATGACGAGGAATGCCTCGGTCGATCATCTCAAAGCCTCGCAATCGACGGCTCACACCCTCTTCTTTTTGACGCAAGAAGCGGTCTTTATCCACGAAGTTATTGCGGTCGTTGAATTTGGTAATCCAGCCTAAGCCTGCTTCGATGGGCGACGTCGTGTCATCAATATCATTACCATAAAGACAGAAGCATTTTTCAAGTCGAAGCGTATCGCGCGCAACCAACCCGATAGGCTGAATGTCAAACTCCTCACCCGATTCAAAAATGTCATTATATATAGTCTCGGCATCTTCATTATAGAAATACAATTCAAAACCACCTGCTCCTGTGTATCCTGTGGCTGAGATAATCACTTTCGCCACGCCAGCAAACTTGCCGGTGGTGAAATGATAATAGGGAATGGCTGCCAAATCCACCTCAGTGAGCTTTTGCAGCACTTCAGTCGCTTTAGGTCCTTGAATGGCAAGTTGCGAAATCTTGTCGGAAGCATTTTCCAACTCTGCACCCATGGTGTTTTGCGAAGAAATCCACGCAAAATCTTTGTCGATGTTTGAGGCATTAACCACCAAGAGGTATTTTTCCTCTTCATAATAATACACCAACAAATCATCCACAATCCCCCCTTTGCCATTGGGCAAACAAGAATATTGCGCCTGACCGAGCTTCAAGGTCGAAATATCATTGGTCGTTACCGACTGCACCAAGTCGAACGCCTTAGGTCCTTTCACCCAAAACTCACCCATGTGCGACACATCAAACACACCCACTGATTCGCGCACTTTCAGGTGTTCCACCTTGATTCCGGCAAATTCCACAGGCATTTCAAAGCCTGCAAAAGGCACTAACTTACCACCAGCTTGCTGGTGGATTTGATTGAAAACAGTTTTTTTCATCTTTATTTTATTTTAATTGCCCACATGTTTTAAGCTCATTTTCAGCCTCCATGTGTTGCATCAATTTTAAACTTCTGCAAATTTAGAAGATTATCTGCATCTTATTGCCATTATTCAAAGAAAATATCACATTTTTGCAGAAACTAAAATCAATATCTATGAGTGCAGAAAGATACACAAGCTTAGACTACTTAAACGAGATGACTGGTGGCGACCCTGATTTCACTCGTGAAATGATTGACATGTTCCTCCTCCAAATTGAAGAGTTTCGAGGCGAACTGAAAGAGTATTACGATGCTCAAAAGTGGAAGGAACTGGGCGAGCTGGCTCACAAAGCGAAATCATCAATGCTGACTTTTGGCATGGACGAATTAGGTTGGAAGCTTAAAGAGTTGCAATTGAAGACGCAACGATTGGAAGACGTGCCTTCATATCATTCCTACCTAGAGCTATTCGATGAACAATGCAACCAAGCCATCATCGAGCTGAAAGGCGATTTGGAAAAACTTTAAAAAGAGATTCAACGCAAATACAATAAAGACGCAAAGCACTTTTGCGTCTTTTGCTATTTACACCCCAACCATCAATTCCTATGAACATTCGACACGCTACCCCTCAAGACATATCTCAAATTTGGAATTTAATCGTTGCTTTGGCTGTCAATGAAAATGCTTTAGAAAAGGTGAAACTTGAAAAAGGCGACATCTCCGAATATCTATTCGGCGCATCACCTTGCTTGTTTGCATTGATAGCCGAAGAAAACAATGAGATACTTGGCATTGCTCTTTATTATTATCGGATATCTACTTGGGTGGGGAAAACCCTGCACCTCGAAGACTTAGTGGTGAGCGAACACGCTCGCGGAAAAGGCATCGGAAGCCAGCTTTTCAAAGCATTGGCACAAGTAGCCCTCGACAGCAACTCTCGGCGGATTGACTGGGAAGTTTCCATCGGAAACAACAAAGGCAAAGCCTTTTATGCACAACTAGGTGCTGACTTTGAGGAGAATTGGCGCATCTGCCGCATGGAGCACAAGGCAATTGCGGATTTGTGCGCCCAATAAAGAAAGCTCCCAAAAATATCTACAAAATAAAGAGTTTCCCCATCATATTAAGTATTTTAACCCACTCAACACGAATTGATTTAGTGTAGTTTTGCGGCGTAAATGAAAACTCAAAATTTAAGCAATGGATATATTTGACAAATTCAGCTCGAACAAAGGTAATATTGGTCAGCACATGAAAGAAGCGCATGGCTATTTCGCATTCCCAAAACTAGAAGGCGAAATTGCTCCACGCATGATGTTTCAAGGTAAAGAAGTTTTAAACTGGAGTTTGAACAACTACATCGGGTTGGCAAACCACCCAGAAGTGCGCAAGGCAGATGCTCAAGGCGCTAAAGACTGGGGACTCGCCTACCCTATGGGCGCTCGCATGATGTCGGGACAAACCAACTTGCACGAAGAGCTTGAGCGCGACCTCGCCGCATTTGTAGGTAAAGAAGACGCATTCTTGCTGAACTTCGGATATCAAGGAATGGTGTCAATCATCGACACGCTTGTGGGTAGAAACGATGTGATTGTGTATGACAGCGAGTCGCACGCATGCATCATTGATGGTGTGCGCCTTCACATGGGTAAACGCTATGTTTACGCTCACAATGACATCGAAAGCCTACGCAAACAACTAGAACGCGCTACTGCACTAGCCGAGAAACAAGGCGGCGGCATTTTGGTTATCACCGAAGGCGTGTTTGGCATGTCGGGAGATATGGGTAAATTAGACGAAATCTGCGCATTGAAAGACGACTTCAACTTCCGCCTCTTAGTAGATGACGCTCACGGATTCGGAACAATGGGAAAAACAGGTGCTGGTGTGCCTGAACACTTCGGAGTAACCGATAAGGTTGATGTCCTTTTCTGCACATTCGCCAAATCAATGGCGTTGATTGGTGCTTTCGTGGCAACAAACACTGACGTGTGCAACTACCTACGCTATAATATGCGTTCGCAAACATTTGCCAAATCACTTCCAATGCCATTGGTGGTGGGTGCAAAAAAACGCTTGGAGCTTTTGAAAGGTTGTCCTGAACTTCGCGAAAACCTTTGGACAATTGTGAAAGCGCTTCAAAGTGGATTCAAAGACGCAGGTTTCGACATTGGCAAAACCAACACTCCAGTAACCCCTGTATTTATGAAAGGTGGCGTGGTGGAAGCAACCAACGTGGTAGTCGAATTGCGCGAAGTATATAGCATCTTCTGCTCAGTGGTGGTCTATCCAGTGATTCCTAAAGGAGAAATCATCTTGCGCATTATCCCAACAGCAGTACACACACTAGAGGATGTGAACTACACCATCGAATGCTTCAAAAAGGTTCGCACCAAATTGGAAGCAGGCGAATTTCAAGGAGAAGCCATCAAGCCAATGGGTAAACTCTAAACAAACCTCCAATTAGATATTGACTAAAGGGGACTTCTAAAAATTAGTTTTAAATTGGGGAGGCTGCTAAATACAGCTGTTGTTCATTTTGTTTTCTGAGCGCATCTTTTGCACTAATCTCTTAAACCATAGCTCGCTATGCTTTGGCGAAATTAGCCCAAAATCTATCTCTCATAAAATCAAAATGACCTAACAGCTAATTTTTAGAAGTCCCCTAAAGAGGCACGCCTTTCGGCATGCCTCTTTTTTTATACATATTATTATTTCGCACAGCTTAGCCATAATTAAAACTTATTAAAGCACTCGCTTGGCATCTTGGCACGGTAATTGCAAATCCCTGATTGATTCAAACGATTAAAATTAAAAAGTTATGAAGAAGTTAGTTTATGGTTTTTTAGCGATGATGCTCTTGGGAGTAGGAGCAACATCTTGCAGCAGCGATGACGACGGTTATTCTTTGGGTGATTATGTGATTGCACCCGCCACCTATCACCAATTAGACGATTACTATTATCTGGTGAATGATGATGGCGAAAGCTTGTGGCCAGCCGCCAATCAGACTCACGTGTCTTTCCTCGAAGAGGGCGATCGAGTAACAGTGAATTACACCATCCTCGGCGATGACCCCAACGGCGATTACACCTACTATGTGCGTGTGAATGGCATTGAGCAAATGCTCACCAAGGATATGCTGATTTTCGACGAAACCACCACCACGCAAGAGCGCGATTCCGTGGGAAGCGACCCCGTCAGCATCACCAGTGCGTGGATTGTGGACGATTATTTGACCTTGACATTTGAGATGCCTCTAGCATACACCACTCAGTTTGTCAATGTCATTGAAGATTTAACGCTCGACAAAACGGATGATGATGCCGTGATTTTAGAACTGACTCACAATTATTTCAATGCCCCATTGAGTGGCTATTCCGCTTGGGGAATTGCGTCATTTGACATTTCAGCCCTGAAAGAACAAGGAGAAGATTCAATCAACATTGCGCTTCGCGCAAGAGACGACTCTGGAAATGCAATTGATTATGACAATCGCCTCGTTTACGATTTCAGCAATGACAATCCTGAAACCGCAAGTACACCAAATCTTGCCAAAGTGATGAAAAAAGAACAAGCCGAGTGCCGATAGGCACAACCCACTCGACTTTCAAGAGCAGGAGCACTCTTAGTCATTATCGACTAAAAGTGCTCCTTTTTATTTTAACGAAGCACATTTTTCTCTCTTGGGAAGAATTTTATCAGCAAAGAAAACGTATTTTAGCTCACTCAAAAGAATATAAAATATGGACTCTAGCTTTTTCGACCTCACCTCACTGATACGCTATGCAGGCAACGAACATGAATTGGTAAAATTCAATCTGCTCCATGACATCCGCCTAAGCACTCCGCCCTACACCCAATGGCTCAACTCCTATGGACTCCAATTCACCACTGAAGCCCGAGCTATTATTATCAATAATCAACTCGACGACTTTCTCTTAAAACTGCTCAGCGACAGCGAGCACCCGAATAAGCTCATTGAGCTAGACAATTTATTATTTGTCGGCATCAAGGTGCTGAAACCTGAGTTTGAGCCCATCGACACCGAACAAATGTTTTTCATGATTGGCACCGATTTTGTGTGGAGCATTCAAGAGCGTAGTGGAGATTATTTCGGCAGAGTGCGCGAAAGATTGCAAAACCCCAAAGGATTGGCACGCACCAAAAAAGCCGACTATCTTTTCTTCCTCATCCTTGAAGCCATCATCGACCACTATGAATTGCGCATGCAGCAATTGATGGAATACATCAATCTGAAATTGAATGAAATCAATAACAACAACACCATCAAGCTCACCGAAGAAATCGAGCGACACAAACGAAGTTTGTCGGATTTCAAACGAGCAGCCGTGAGCCTGCGCAATTTGATTGTAAAGTTGGAGAAAACCGAACTAGACGATTTTGAAAATAAATATTTCTCCGAACTCAAAGAGCAAACCAACAACCTGATATCCGACATCGACTTTGAGCTACAATCGCTCGAAAGCAAGCTCAATCTTGCTTTCAGCATTCAAGGCGACAAACTCAACCGAGTGATGAAAACGCTCACCAGCTACTCCGTGATTTTCATTCCGCTGACCTTTATCGCCGGCATCTATGGCATGAACTTCGCAAACATGCCCGAACTTCAAACCGAAAACGGCTACTTCATTCTCCTCGCCGCCATGGCGCTCGTCGCCCTCATCAGCATATGGGTATTTATGAAACGTAAATGGTTTTGAGAATAAAACTACCTCACCCGATGCACAATCCCCGCTTCGATTTCATCAGCTTTCTCCTCGCCCACTAGATTGGCAATGATGTGGAGCGCAAAGGGAATGACTGTGCCGACACCTCGACTAGTGATGATCCGATCGGAAACTACCACCTCTTTCTTCACCGCGAAAGTTGCACCCGTAAGCTTCGACTCAAAGCCGGGATAACAAGTCGCTTCTTTTCCTTTCAGCAATCCTAATTCACCAAAGATAGAGGGAGCCGCACAAATAGCAGCGAGCCACTTCCGCTTTTGAGCAAATAGCTTCACCGCCTCCATCAGTGCTTCGCACTTTTGCAGATTCAATGTGCCCGGCATGCCTCCGGGCAAGAATAGCATCTTGTAATCATTTGGATCAAACGCCGACATCAATTCATCGGCAAAGACAGAAATCTGATTCGCACCTGTTACTTTCAAATCTTCAGTAACCGAAAACACACAAACAGTCAGACCTGCTCGTCGCAATAAATCAATCGTGGCAATAGCTTCAGTTTCCTCGAAACCTTCAGCTAAAAATGTGGCAACTTTCATTCTACAAATATACTCCAAAATTAAATAAATAAAAAGTTATACTCTTTTCTCTCTCCATTAGCTTTTATGTATTACAAGAGGTTTACCTTCGCAACATCTTTTAAAAACATTTACTAAAACACACTTAATTATGTTTGAACTAATGGTCATCGTGTTTGTTT
>JBKECD010000201.1:0-17641 GCA_047974225.1 Mangrovibacterium sp. | reverse complement strand
TCATCATCACGGCTGTTTCCAACGCAGCTAATCTCACCGATGGAATTGATGGCTTGGCAGCAGGCACATCCGCCATTAGTGGAATTACGCTCGGGCTGCTGGCTTATGTGAGTGGCAACGTGGTTTTTGCTGACTATCTGAACATCATGTATATTCCCTTGGTCGGCGAGCTGTTTGTTTTTATTGCCGCATTTGCTGGTGCCACGATTGGCTTTTTGTGGTGGAACTCTTTTCCCGCACAAATATTTATGGGAGATACTGGGAGTTTGGCATTTGGAGGTTTTCTTGACGTTTTTGCCGTCATTATCAGGAAGGAGCTGTTGATTCCATTGCTTTGTGGCATCTTCTTAGTGGAAAACTTGTCGGTGATGCTGCAAGTGGGCTATTTCAAATACACGAAAAAGAAATATGGTGAGGGAAGACGAATAATTTTGATGAGCCCTATTCATCATCACTATCAGAAAAAAGGAATACCAGAGCCTAAAATAGTGTCGCGCTTTTATATTGTGGCGATTATTTTGGCGGTATTGACATTGGCAACTTTAAAAATGAGATAAATCATGAGCAAGCGCATAGTTGTTTTAGGCGGTGGTGAGAGTGGTGCAGGTGCCGCAATCTTGGCTAAGCAGAGAGGATTTGAAGTTTTTCTTTCCGACCGCTCGCTGCTTGCGCCAAAGTATGAGAAAATGCTGGTGGAGCATGGCATCGACTTTGAGCAAGGAGCGCACACCGAAGAGTTGGTGCTTTCAGCTGATGAGGTGATTAAGAGTCCGGGAATACCCGAGTCGGCACCGCTCATTCAGAAGCTTCGAGCGCAGCAGACGCCGATTATTTCGGAGATTGAATTTGCAGCACGCTACACCAAGGCAACCAAGATTTGTATCTCGGGAAGCAATGGCAAAACCACTACTACGATGCTGACTTATCAACTGCTGAAAGATGCAGGACTAAATGTGGGACTGGCAGGAAATGTGGGGCAGAGCTTTGCTTTGCAAGTGGCGAAGTGCAATTATGACTATTATGTGTTGGAGTTGAGCAGTTTTCAGCTTGATGGGATGTATGACTTCAAGGCGGAGGTGGCGATATTGCTGAATATCACTCCCGACCACTTAGATAGATATGATTATAAGTTTGAGAATTATGTGCGCTCGAAGTTTCGGATTGTGCAAAATCAAACGGAGACCGATTATTTCATTTATTGGAATGAGGATCCTGTGATTAAAGCGGAGCTAGGCAAACATACCATAAAGGCGAAGTGCTTGCCATTTTCAGAACTGCCCTTTTTGCAAGATGGGGCAACGATTGAAGGAGAAAATCTAGTGATGAAACTGAATGAAACTGATTTTATGATGTCGATGTTTGAAATAGAACTGCAAGGAAAGCATAATACCTATAATTCCATGGCTGCTGGATTGGCGGGGAAAGTATTGGGCATTAAGAATGAGCGTATTCGCGAAAGTTTGTCGGGCTTCCGAGGTGTGGAACATCGTTTGGAAAACTTTATAAAATTGCGAGGTGTGGAATATATTAATGACTCGAAAGCGACGAATGTCAATTCCACATGGTATGCGCTGGAGAGCATGACAAAACCGACGATTTGGATTGTGGGTGGGGTGGATAAAGGGAATGATTATTCGGAGCTCGATGAATTGGTGAAGCAGAAAGTGAAGGTGATGCTGTGTTTGGGCAAAGATAATGAGAAACTGATGAAACACTTCTCGTCGATAGTGCCCGAAATTGTTGATTTGAAGGATATGCGCCAGGTGGTGCAGGCATGTAATTATTATGCTGAGGAGGGTGATGCTGTTTTGCTTTCACCAGCTTGTGCAAGTTTCGACTTGTTTGATAATTATGAAGACCGTGGTCGCCAATTTAAAAAGATGGTGAGAGAATTATAGGATTAGGGGGGCTTCTAAAAAAAGTCTCTAATTGGGGAAGCTGCTAAATACAGCTATGTTCATTTTGTTTTCAGAGGGTGTCTTTTGCGAAATTAGCACAGAATACTTCGACTTCGCTCAGCAACTGTCTATCCCTCGTAAAATCAAAATGACCTAACAGCTAATTTTTAGAAGACCCTTTAAAAACATTTTGAAGATGAAAGAATTATTTGAAAAAATAGGAAAGTTTGAAAAAACAGGAAATCTAAAGGGATTTTTTAAAGGAGACCCTGCGATATGGGTAATTATGGTTTTGCTATTGGGGATATCAATAGTGATTGTGTATAGCACCACGGGGAAGCTTGCACTGAGTCGGGATGTGGCTGAATTTACCTATATGGGAAAACATTTTGACAATATTCTTATTGGAGGTGGGGTAATTCTGTTTTTGCTGTATTTTGTTCCAGTGGACTTCTATTATAGGTATGCATTTGCGCTGTTGTTTTGCGCTATTGGCTTGCAAGTATTGGCCACGGGACTGTTTTTCGAAGATGGCAAAATGACCAATAGGACATTGGAGATAACTGGAGGGATCTCTTTTCAGCCAGCAGAAATAGCTAAAATTTGTTTGCTGATTTATATCTCCTATGTCTGTGCAAAGTTTCGGGATAATGGAAAGGTGTCTATGGCGGGATTCTGGCGCATACTGGCAGCGTCGGGCATAGTGCTGGGGTTTATCCTTATTGGGAATTTTTCAACCGCGGCTATCTTGGGTGCATCGGTGTTTGTAGTGCTGCTCGTGGCAAAGCTGCCTCTTAAGCCGCTATTAATAACTGTGTTTATCGTTGGTTCGTTGCTGGTTGGGGTAGTGGTTCTGAGTTTAAATACGAATTTCACCTCGAAAATTGGGCGGTTTGACACGGTGGCTGGTCGGATAGAGAGATTTATACATCCTCAGGAAGAGAAAGGAATTACGCAGGCTCAATATGCAGAATTAGCTATTTATGAGGGGGGGGCTTCCATTATCGGAAAGGGCATAGGGCAAAATAGTGTGAGTAGTTTCATGAAAGCACCTTATTCTGACTTTATATTTGCTACTTTAGTGGAAGAGATGGGATGGATAGGTGTGTTTATTGTTTTGGTTGGGTATTTAATGCTCTTTTATTTGGGTGGAGTGATAGCTGTAAAGCTTAAAAGTGCTTTCGCGACCTATTTGATTACGGGCTTGATTTGTCTCTATGAAATACAAGCGTTTTCACACGTGATGGTGTCCACAGGCTTGATGCCCGTTACTGGTCAGCCATTGCCTTTGGTGAGTTATGGAGGAACCTCGATGGTGTTTACATTGATGGGATTTGGAATTATTCTGACAATAAGTGAAGATGCAAAGCAGGATGAAGAGGAGAGAAAAGCAAAAAAGATAGTTTCTAATAATCAAGATGAAACAAAAATATAGAGCTATGACACTTAAAGTAATTATTAGTGGAGGAGGTACGGGAGGACATATTTTTCCTGCCTTGTCGATTGCCGATGAATTGAAACGCACCGTTTCTGATATCGACATACTCTTTGTGGGGGCTCAGGGGAAGATGGAAATGGAGCGAGTGCCTGCTGCTGGTTATCCGATTGTGGGATTGCCCATCATGGGGATGCCTCGCAGCTTGTCGTGGAAATTGGTGAAATTCGTTTTCTCGGTGTTGAAAAGTAATTCGGAGGCAACTCGGCTGGTGAAAGAATTTAAGCCTGATTTGGTGGTCGGAGTAGGAGGGTTTGCGAGTTATCCAATTTTGAATGCAGCCGCTAAACAGGGGGTTTCGACCTATTTGCAGGAGCAAAACTCCTATGCGGGAGTGAGTAATAAAAAGCTATCGAAATTAGTGCAGCGCATATGCGTGGCATATGAAGGAATGGAACGTTTTTTTCCAGCCGATAAAATTGTAGAAACAGGAAATCCGGTTCGTCAGAACTTGCTAGAGGCAACCGATAAATCGCTTGCTTTGAAAGCTTATGGATTGGAAGCGGATAAGCCTGTAATTGTGATTGTGGGCGGAAGTTTGGGGGCTCGGACGCTGAATGAAGCAGTGATGACTAAACTTGATATGTTGGCGCAGTCGTCGGTGCAAGTGGTGTGGCAGACGGGCAAGTTTTATTATGAGGAAATGATTGCACGCTTAGGCGATAATAAGCCTGCCAACCTGCATGTATATCAGTTTCTCACCGACATGGCGCAAGCCTATGCGGCGGCAGATTTGGTGGTGGCGCGTGCAGGTGCAAGCACCATCTCGGAATTGTGTTTGCTAGGCAAGGCGAGTATTTTGGTACCTTCGCCCAATGTGGCGGAAGACCACCAAATGAAAAATGCCATGGCATTGGTGAATAAGCAAGCGGCAGAATTGGTGTCTGATGCTGAAGGGGTGGAGAAATTAATGCCCACGGCATTGCAGCTCGTGAATGATAAAGAGAAGTTGGAGATGTTGCGCGCTAATAGTCTGAAAATGGCTAAGCCCAACGCAACAAAAGATATTGTAGAAGTGATTTTAGGTAAAAAGTGAGCATATGATAGATTTGAGCAACATAAAGCAGGTGTATTTCCTAGGGATTGGAGGGATTGGCATGAGTGCCTTGGCTCGCTGGTTTAATCATGCAGGATTTGGAGTGAGCGGCTATGATAGCACAGAAACAAAGCTCACTCAAAGCCTCGTGAAGGAGGGTATTGCGGTGCATTATGATGATGCACTGGAGCATGTGGTCGATTTCGACAAAGCATCGACCTTAGTGGTGCTTACGCCTGCTGTGCCTCGGCAGATGCAGGAACGTGTGTATTTTGAAGATAATCACTATCGAGTGATGAAGCGTGCGCAAGTGCTTGGGGCGATTGCTAACCAATTTAAGGGCGTCGCTGTGGCGGGCACTCATGGCAAGACGAGCATCTCGACCATGACGGCTCATATTTTCAAGCAATCATCGAAAGCCTGTACGGCTTTCTTAGGAGGTATTTCTAAGAACTATGCCAGCAACTTGTTGCTTGAGGATGCGCCAGAGTTTGCTGTGTGTGAGGCTGATGAATTTGATCGTTCATTTTTAAATCTCTATCCTGACTATGCGCTCATCAGTTCGGTGGATGCCGACCATCTAGATATTTATGGCACACATGAGGAGATGTTGAGGAGCTTTGCGGCGTTTGCATGTCAGGTGAAAGTGGGTTTGGTTTGTAAGTGGGGCATTGCGGCGCAATTGCAAAAGGCTTCGGGAGAAATGAAACTTTCAGCTCAGCAATATAGTTATGCGCTTGATAATAACTCCGCAGATTTTTATGCCGCAAATATTCACTTGAAAGATGAAGCCTACTTCTTTGATTTGGTTCACCCGCAAGGGGTGATTGACGGTTTGCAGTTGAATTATCCGGGATTGCTGAATGTGGAAAATATCGTAGGGGCTTCGGCTTTAGCCTTGCTTGCAGGTTTGTCCGAAGAGGCAATCCGAAGAGGCGTGTCGTCTTATCAAGGTGTGCAGCGTCGATTTGATGTGAGATATAAAGATGAGCACTTATTGTTGATAGATGATTATGCGCATCACCCGACAGAGTTGTCGGCAACCATAAGCTCGGTGCGAGCGATGTTTCCCTCACGGAAGATTACGGGGGTTTTTCAACCTCATTTATTCAGCCGCACGCAAGATTTTGCCGAGGGCTTTGCCCAAGAGTTGAGTCGAGTGGATGAGTTGTTGCTGATGGATATCTATCCAGCGAGAGAATTGCCGATTGATGGAGTTACATCGCAGATGATACTCGACATGGCACCGCTTTCCGATAAACGCTTGCTTTCACGAGCAGCATTGGAACAGGAGCTAATGGCGAGAACAGAGGGGCTTATTTTGATGATGGGAGCTGGTGATATCAGCTTGTCGATTGATAGCTTGTCAGATTTTTATGCAGAAAGGAGTGAGCATGTTTAAGAAGATATTGAAAACAGGACTGTTGCTATTGCTTGTGGTATTTTTAATCTTTGTCTTGTTGTATTCAGTTCAGAAGATGAAGCAGATAAAATATGCGAGTCTGAAGATTGAAATACCCGAGAATACCCCTCGATACCTTGATGAGTCAGGGGTCAGGAAAGTTGTGATGTCCTATGTGCCTAGTTTAATGTCGATGAGTATTGATTCAGTCGATTTAGGCGCTTTAGAGCAGCGATTGGAGTCTGTTGCAGCTATTAAAAACGCCGAGGTGTATCATAAGATATTGATAGATGATTTTCAGCTTTCGGCTCAATTAGTGGTTCATGTCTATCAGCGTGAGCCAATAGTGCGCGTGTTGTCGGGGGGGAGAGATTATTATATGGATGCAGAGGGTGTGAGCATTGGAGAGCGAGGAGCATATGCACGCAAAGTGATTTTGATAACAGGCAAGGTGGATGAGGAGTATTTGCGTAAAGAGCTGTTGCCATTGATAGAGTTTATACGTTGCGATGAGTTTTGGCGAGCTCAGATAAAAGATATCTATGTGGACGCTAATGGCGAATTGACCATGTTGCCTTTGGTGGGTGATGAAACGGTGTTGTTTGGCAGCCCCGAACGCTATGAAGAAAAGTTTCGCAACCTAAAGGCTTTATATGAGCAGGGTTTTAGCAAGTTTGGATGGAATAAATATAAAACAATAGATTTGAGATATCGGGGGCAGGTTGTTTGCGGGAAGAAGTGATTGCAAGAAGCAGAATAAATAATAACACTAAAATATAAACACCATGACACAGGAAGAAAGGGTAGTAGCGGCAGTAGATGTTGGCTCTTCAAAAACGCGAATTGCAGTAGGAAGGCTGGATGAAAAAGGAAAAGTACAGCTCTTAAGTTTTAGTCAAGCAGCAACGGCGGGAGTGAAGCGAGGGGGCGTTGAAGATGTTGCGGCATTGACAAAATCCATCAATCAAGCAGCCTATGCTCTTGATTTAGGGGGTGTGGCTATTGATGAAGTGTATGTCAATATTTCAGGAGCGAATTTCCGTGTGATTGAGGTGGCGGTGGAGCATGAAGTCGAGGAAGAAAGTGTGGTTTCCTTAGCGGATTGGAATGTGCTTCTAGAAAAGTCGTGGGCTTTCAAGGTCTCAGAAGGAGAGTGTATTTACCATGTCGAGCCTCAGGAATTTGAATTAGATGGTAAGCCAGAGTTTGATTTAGTAGGCAAGCAAGGCACAAAACTTCGTATGATTTGCAAGTTGCTCGTAGGGATGAAATCCTATGGGCGGGATGTTTGTGCGGCAGTGTCAAAATCCTGCTTGCGCGTAGATCAGGCTGTGTGTGATTACATCTCATCGGCAGAGGGTGTTTTGTCGGTTGAAGATAAGACCGCAGGGGTTGCATTGCTAGATGCTGGGGCTGATTTGATGAAATTATCCTTGTATAAGGATGGGGTGTTGCGATATGTGAAAACAATTCCATTTGCGGGTAATATTTTAACAAGAGATTTAAGGACGGTGTGTGAAATTAGTTTGTTGCAAGCCGAGGAGTTGAAGAAGAAGCATGTCAATGTATTTCCGTTGAAGAAGTCGAATGAGAGGATTGTTTTGCCTGCTTTGGAAACGGTGGAGGCGAAAGCATTTGAGGAGGGGGACTTGACGGATATTGTCGGAGAACGTTTAAAGGAAATTGTTGCCAAAGTAAAAATGGCAATTGAAGAGTCGGGCTATCAGGGGGAGTTAGCGAAGGGAATGGTTTTGATTGGAGGGACAGCAAAGTTGAAAGGAATTGCTAGCTTTTTAAAATTTCATCTTGCAATGGATGTTCAGATAGGAGTGCCTCGAATGAGTGCGGGAAGCTATTCGGAGCTTGCAGACCCGTCAAGTGCATCGGTTTGGGGGCTATTGGCATTGGGAGTGCGGGAGTTGCAAGATGGATTTTCTCCTTATCAGCGGATTCAGAAAATAGCTGAAGTACGAGCGTCTAAGAAAAAGTCTAATGAGGAATTGAAAGTGGGGCACTCAGAAATATTTAAGCAATTTTCGGAACTAGGAGAAGCTATTTGGAAACCAGTAAAGCAAAAGCTTGTGAAATTAAAGGATGAGCCTGCTCGGTTAATACGAGCTGTGCAACCGAAAACTTATGCTTTTTTTAATGCCGATTTAAGTGAAAAGTAAAAAAAACGAGAGTTATGAAAGAGTTAGAAGAAATAATACAAGAGCTTAACTTGAGCTCTATGAGAATGAAGCCAGTCATTAAGGTGATTGGACTTGGTTGTGCTGGTTGTAATGCGGTGGAAAACATGCACCAACAGGGAATAGAAGGAGTGGAGCTTATTGTGTGTGATACAGATTTGCAAAGTTTAAAAGCTGCTGTTTCAGTGGAAAAGAAAATCCAGTTGGGAACTGATCTGACCGAAGGAATGGGAACAGGGCATTCGGTGGAACTCGGTCGGAGGGCTGCACTGGAGGATTGCAAAAAACTAGAGGAGGCGATAGGAGAGGATACAAATATGCTATTTATAGCAACCAACATGGGAGGAGGTACAGGAACGGGAGCTGCTCCGGTGGTTGCTGAATTGGCTAGAAAAAAAGGAATCCTTACGATTGCGGTGGTAACGATTCCGATGAATTTGGATGGGGATGAAGTTGGCGAAAAATCGAAGAAAGGGGTGGAATTGCTGCAGGAGCAGGCAGATAGTGTGTTGTTGATTAGCAGTGAGAAGGTGTATGAAAATTTTGCAGACCTGCCAGAGACGGTGGCTTCAGCCAAATCAGGAGAGGTGATTGCAACTGCGGTGAAAGGGGTGGCTGAGATTATAACAATACATGGGACGGTGAATGTCGATTTTGCAGATGTGGACACTGTGATGCGAAATAGTGATGTGTTTGTTATGGGGAGTGGAGAGGCTTCGGGAGAAGGTCGTGCTGCAAAAGCAATAAAGAATGCCTTAGGATCGCCTTTGCTTGAAAATGCTGATATTATAGGGGCAAAATATATTTTGTTGAGTTTGATGTCGGGAAATGATGAGGAGGGAATGACGTTGATTGAATATACAAGCTCAATGCGATATTTGCAGCAGAAAGTTGGCTATAATTCAAATATCATTACAGGATATAGAGAGAATGAAGCGTATAACGAAGGGGATAAGAAAGGGAAGGTTGTGGCTACGGTGGTTGCCACTCAGTTTAGAACAGACCTAGGGAAACCTATGCTGACGCCTAAAGCAGAATCTCAACCGCTGTTGAAAAACGAAGAGTCAGAACCGATGCGAGTGGGAGAATATGTTAATGAAGTCTCGAAGGAAGACAAAATATTGAAGGTAGATGAGCCGAAGGAGCGGAAATCTTCCGTCAAGGGGAAGGAGCCTCGATTGGCAGAAAAAAAAGATAAGCAGACGAATGGGAAAAAAGGATTTCAAAGTTTTTTAAAAGGTTTTGGGATTATCAGTGAGGGAGAGAGTGTTGATGACGAAAATCGGAAATAAATATGGTGTGTTATGGAAGAAGTAATGTTTAATTTGAAAAAGACTCCGGGAAATCTAATTAAAGTAATTGGAGTGGGAGGGGCTGGTAGTAATGCTGTGATTTACATGAGTAGAGAAGGCATTAAGGATGTCAGTTATGCGATCTGCAATACGGATCTGCAAGCTTTAGAGTCGAGTGGAATCGGAGAGTTTGTCCAATTGGGACGCAATCTGACAAGGGGGCTTGGAGCTGGCAATAAGGCAGAGCGGGGGGAAGCTGCTGCCGAAGAGTGCGTAGCGCAAATTAATGATTTGATAGAAGAATCTACTCGGATGGTGTTTATTACTGCGGGTATGGGAGGAGGAACAGGAACCGGAGCTTCTCCTGTTGTGGCACGAATATGCAAAGAGAAGAAGTTGCCAATTGAGGAGCACGAAATGCTTGTTGTAGGAATTGTAACGCTGCCTTTTCGAGATGAAGGACCTTATCGGGTCAATCAGGCTCGCGAGGGAATTGAGAAATTGAGCAAGTACGTTGATTCCTTAGTAATCATCGACTCGGAGTATATCTTGCGAGAATATGGCGACTTGCTGGTTACCAAGGCGTTTGCTGAGGGAGATAAATTGCTCTATAATGCCGCTAAGGGTATTGCGGAGATTGTTACTACGCATGGACCTAACAATATTAATTTTAGCAACGTGAAGAATGTCTTGATCGATGGTGGACTAGCTAATATGGGGGTTGCTGTTGTGTCGGGCGAGGATCGGGCTAGAAGAGCAACCTTAGAGGCGATAAGTTCTCCCTTGTTGATTCATAGTGATATTCGGGGAGCTGCTCGGATACTTGTGAATATTGCCTCAAGCAGGGTAGGTCGGGAGGTAACAATGCGGGAGAAAAAAATAATTAAGGAAACATTGCAAGAAAAGGCAGGCGGAAATGCAAGCATTGTTGATGGAACAACAATTGATGATTCTCTTGGAGATGCTTTGCGGGTAACAATTATCGTAACTAAATTTTCTCACGAAATTAAAGATGTTTTCGATATTGAAGCCACGGAAAAAACCAAAACAACAGATCCTGCACAAGTGTCGTTTGCTGTTTCTTCTTCTGACGAGGAAGGTAATCAAGCAACACGAGTTCTGACCGAGGAGGAAGAAATGGAAACGCCTGCGTATAATAGAAGTCGAATGAAATAATCTAATTTTTAAAATATGAATTTACAAGAACAAATAAATGCAGACCTAAAGGATGCAATGAAAGCACGCGATAAAGCAAGAACGGCTGCAATACGTAATGTCAAGAAAGTAGTGATTGAAGCCCAAACAGCTTCCGCAGGCGTCGAGCTGGAGGATAATGATATCATTAAAATGATTCAAAAGCTAGCCAAGCAGGGAGCGGATTCAGCTAACTTGTATAAAGATCAAGGACGCGAAGATCTTTATGCTGAAGAAATGGAGCAAGTGGCAGTGTTTGAAAGTTATTTGCCCAAGAAAATGACTGATGCCGAACTAGCCGATGCGGTGAAAGCTATTATCGACCGTGTGGGTGCTAGCTCTATGGCAGACATGGGCAAGGTGATGGGCATTGCTTCAAAAGAATTGGCAGGCAAAGCCGATGGCGCCGATGTGGCAGCAAAGGTGAAAGCATTGTTGGCGTAGTAAGAAAAGTAAAAAGTAAAAAGGTAAAAAGTAAACTCACCTTTTACTTTTTACCTTTTACTTTTTCATCACCTTCTAATCAGCTTCACCACTTTCAGTGCTAGGTCGGTGAATACGATATTTGAACTAGCATTTCTTCCAATATCGTGCAGCGCACGTTCGAGTTCGGCAGTCAGTGGAATGATATTGCGCTCGTTGATAAACGGAGCAAAACGAGCAGAGAAGTTTAGCTCCTCTTCATTCAAATAGCTCAATTCGGGCTGCTTCATGTTGTGCATGAAGTTTTCTCTGATTTGTGATAGCGCATAGCTCAAAAAAGCTTTCTGGCTTTCTCTACCGAGCTTACTCACGCACTCTGTCCATTCAAAAAGCTCGCCATATTTTCGTCCATAGGTGAAGCGCATCAATTCTTTGAATAGCTCATGTTTTTCATCGGCGCCTTCTGATTGGAGCAATTGAAGCATGTAGTTGTAATTTCCTTTACTCACATGGGCGAGGTTCTCCAAGTTTTTTCCTTGAGCTTCGGGCATCTGCCGTAGCTGTTGGAGCATGTCGGCTTCTGATATCGGGGGAAGAGTGATTTTTTGGCAGCGTGAGCGGATGGTGGAGATAATTTTTTCCTCGCTTTCGCTCGCCATAATAATAAGTGTGTGTGGCGAAGGCTCTTCAATATTTTTCAAGAGAGAATTGGCGCACTCCGCATTCATTTTTTCAGGTAGCCAAATAATACAGACTTTATATTCCGACTCAAAAGGTTTTTTGCTTAAGTTGATATTGATGCGTTTTCCTGCATCAAGTGAAATTATTGCATTTTTGGAATCTTGATTGGTGTATTTCAGCCAATCATTGAGATTGAGATAGCTATGTTGAGGTGCATGCTCGACCCATATGCTCATGTAATCGTCGAGCGTGGAGCTTTTGCCGCTGCTTTTATTGACCACCGGAGCGGTGAATTGTACATCGGGATGACTGAGATTGCGCAACTTTTTGCAGGAGGGGCAGGTTCCGCAAGCATCATCGGCTTGTCGATTGGTGCAAAGCACATATTGCGCATAGGCGATAGCGAGAGGTAGTGCGCCAGCCCCTTCGCTGCCAACAAATAATTGCGCATGACTGATGCGGTCGTTCTTTACGTTTTGAATCAGCTGTTGCTTAATCTTTTCCTGACCGATAATATCTTTAAATAACATAGCTTGGTTGAATATTGATGCAAGCAAAGGTAAGGTTTTTATTGCTTTGAGCAAGCAATAGATAGATACAAAAAAAGAGCATATCGAAAGATATGCTCTTTTGCTGGGGTGAAAGACCGGTCTCGAACCGGCGACCTTCGGAACCACAATCCGACGCTCTAACCAACTGAGCTACAATCACCATTTTTTCGTTTGCGATTGCAAAGATAGAACATGTTTTTATTTCTGCAATAGGCAGACGAATATTTTTTTGAAAAAAAGATGTGTGGTCGGATAAAGGGGCTTCAAAATGCTTTATTTTTAACAAACTTTCTGAAATAAAGAAAACAAAGAGTGTGATTGTAAACCGTATGCCATATTTTTGTGTTTTTAAAATAGACGTCAGACAACAGATGTCGGGCATCTGAAATCCGACGTCCGACGTCTGGCATCTGAAATCCGACGTCCGACATCCGACATCTGAAATCCGACATCCGACATCCGATAATAACAGATATATGAAAAGATTATTCTTCGTCCTTTTGCTAGGGCTGATGGCAAATGCTTCGTTTGCACAAAAAGACACGCTCACGGTGTCGAATGGCGACCGACTTATTGGTGAACTCAAATCGCTTTCGCGCAAGGTCGTAGTGTTTGACACTGATTATGCAGATTCAGAATTTAATGTTGATTGGGATGAGGTAGTCCACTTAAACACCACCACCCAAGTGATTTTGCACACCAACGATAATCAACGCTATGTGGGTTCGATTAATTATAGTCCGACAGCAAAAACGATTCTGATGGTTACCGACGAAGGGGTTTACACGCTGAATATCGCCGATGTGGTGGCTATTGAAACCTTCGACAGTAAATTTTTTGAGCGATTGGATATCTCTATTTCAGCAGGCTATTCTTTTGCCAAAGCCAATTCGGTGCAGCAATTTTCTTCTTCGGCATCGGCGAAATATACGGGCGACAAATGGCGGATTTCCATCGCCTACAACGGACTGATTGCTTCGCAAGAAGAGGTGGAAACCTCGAAACGCAACAGCGGAAACATTAAAGCCAATCACGATGTAGGGGGAGTGGCATATTCTTTCATCGGCGTGGAACTCTTGGAGAGCACCGAGCAAAATCTTGATTTACGAACCACAAGCTCGCTCGGTATGGGTTTTTATTTCATCCGCAAAAATGGCTTGCTTTTCCAAGGGGGAGCCGGTCTGGCATACACGAGTGAAAAATATGGTGCGCCCGACAATAATCAGGAGAAAAACATGGAGGGACTGGTGGCTGTTGATTTTGATGCCTATGATGTGGGCGATTTCTCTATTTCGGCGGGCACAACCATGTATCCGTCATTCACCACTAAAGGGCGCGTGCGGCTGAACACCGATATTTCACTGAAGTGGGATTTGCCACTCGATTTTTATATCAAAGCAAGCTTTGTGCACAACTACGATTCTAAACCCCAAACCTCAGGTGTCGATAAAGGCGACTATGTCTTCCAAACCAGCATCGGGTGGGATTGGGATTAGTCAGAAAAAATCCCCTCGGGGGGAGTTCTTCCCCCCGAGGGGATTTGAGCTTATTGCGCTCAATCTTTATCATTCAGCACACTTAACGAGGCATGTTTATTTTTACCTAACGAATTAAGCACACTTAATGCGTTGCAATTTTTCCCCTGCGATGTATTAAGCGCACTTAATCAGTCCTGATTTTTTTCATGACACGAATTAAGCGCACTTAACGGAGCATAACTTTTTTCATGGGCTGAATTAAGTGTGCTAAATTGGGTGTATTTATTTTTATATCGCCAATTTAGTTTGCTAAATTGTATTTAATGCGACATTTCAGGTGTAAAAAGTGAAGAAAAAGAACCGTAGGTTACACGTATGGACGCATTGCAGATGTGTAATTATATATTGACTATGAACTATTCGTTGGGTGATATTGTTTTATAATCAGAATGCCCCTTTGTGGGCGAACAAGCGCAATCGCATTATAATGAAAAAATTAAATTACGATATCTCGAAGTTAGGAGGTTTGGGCAGTTTTGGCGTTGAAGAACATGCAGGGACGAATGTAAGCGGAGCAAGCGTTCCCGATTACGCCAATAAATATAAGGCTTTGCAAGAAGTAGTGAAAGATAACTACGCCACATTTGAAATAGACTACTACGGTGCCAATAACGACGATTATGTGAATGGCGCAGGATTTTGTTGTGGAGAAAGCATGCAAAGCAAAAGCATTCCCACTACAGGCGATGCCTATGAGAAATTGCAGTATTATTATCATGCTGACCATTTAGGTAGTGCTTCGTATATTACAAATCTCGATGGAGAGGTTGTGCAGCATGTAGAATACGTGCCTTTTGGTGAGGTGTTTATTGAAGAACGAAATAATGTTTGGAACACGCCGTTTTTGTTTAACGGAAAAGAGTTTGATAGTGAAACGGGATTGTATTATTACGGAGCGAGGTATTATAATCCGAGGATAAGTCTTTGGTATGGTGCTGACCCGTTGGCAGAGAAGTATCCAAGCATTGCCCCATACGCTTATGTAGCTATAATCCTATCCGAAATATTGACCCTGATGGTAGAGTTATTGTTGATGCAACAGGAAAACCTATCACATATTCCGCTAAAACAGGGTGGTCATCAAATGTTACTACAGATGTTAGGCGTATTGGAACAGCGATGATGACAACCCCAAAAGGAACTGAAATGTTTAATAAAATGGCGAATGCTAGCCATAATATTACAATAACCATTGACCCAGGCAAGGGAGATGGAACAAGGAATGGTTATGCATCGACCAGTAAGTCAGGTAACAATATTGGCAGTGCTGATATTGTAATATATGAAGGAATGGCAGAGCAAACTGTAAAAAAGATACAGACAGTAAAAGCTGCATTAGATAAAGGAGCAAGACTAACAAGCACACCAGGAGCAGAGACACAGGCATTGGATAATGTGCCTAAAAATGCAGATGAATTTATGGCGAATGTGGCAGCACATGAGGCAGAGCATGCAACCAACAAGGCAGCAAATGCACATTTTGAGCCAAGTAAAGCAAAAAGGGAAGCAATTGCTAATCAGACTCAAATAGAGGTAATCAAGCAAACACCGGAGTACAGGTTGGAAAAGCTTGAGCCAAAACCTGCGGTTGTTGTAACATCAAACTAATTTGATAGTGTTATGAAAAGAATAATTGTATTAATATCTATCTCGTTTATAGTTTTGCTTGCTAAAGGACAAGGGTTTTCTGATAGCTTATATTTGCACTTGTATAATTATCAAATAATTAAAGGTGAGCTGGAAGCAAATTTGAAATTAGATAAATTAAGTGCTCGATTTAATATCGAGCCACTTATTGACAGTGCCAATACTGAAACGCTAAGCATTTTTAAGTTTTATCATTTGGAATACGAAGAGCCTTTAATATCTTTTCTAATTGTAGAAAAGGATAATATAGAAATTTATGACCTTTTAAGTTTTGATGCACTCATTGAAAAAATCCTTGATACTTCAATTAATGAGAAAATAAAAGGAATTTGGATAAAGGAAGTTTTAAGGATGTTGCGCAGTTATTATGAAGTAGTTGATATGGAGAGACTTGTAGTACAAAAGGATTTTGGAAAGTATCACTATTTTATCCCTCTGGCAAACCTAAAAAATAAAGAAGGTATTATAAAATAAATCAAAAGCCCCGTTTGGGGCTTTTTTTATGCTAATTGTTGCTGCATATCCTTTTGAAATAGAAAGGCTTTTAAGAACGACTTTACACATTTACGGTCTTCCTCACCTAAAGCCTGGGCTTTTGAAAACATAGTCAATAGCTCATTATCGGTAATCTTATCTTTTGCCTTTTCGTCCTCTCCGCCATAAACCAGCATATCGGTTGTAACTTCCAGTAAATCGGCAAATTTTTTAACCACGTCAATAGACGGTACGGTCTGGTTGCGTTCGTACCTCGAAATATGGTATACTGTATTCTGGCTTTTGCTCACACCTACAAGTTTTTGCATGTCGGTGTTATGCTGCTCGAATAAGGTTAAGATAGTTTGCTGCTTGGTGGTGTATCCTAGAAACTCATTCTTCACTTTCTCTGCTGTTACATATCCATCTTCTTTTGAAATGCGATTAAAGACAACTCGTATGTTGGCATGCATTTCATCTATTTGATTATTAATTTCAACAGCTTCTCGGTGCCTTCCTTTGATTTTAGACAACTTCGTATCCCAAGCTTTGGGATCTACCTCTAGTTTGGAACTGAAGGCTGTTCGGTCTCCATTTACCGATATGCGAATCATAATGGCTGATTTTCCGCTTTTATTGATATGATTCTTTCTCAAATAAAAGAGGATTTTAAAAGCACTACTCATAATTCCTTGTATTAATACCTTTCCGTCATTTTTTTTACACGGCAAAGGTATGGTTAAAAACTATGATAGACCAAAGTTTTGAGTGGGCAATGTGCGACAGTTCAGGGACTTATAGCGAAAAAAAGTTACACAAAATTTTCCTCCTTTTTTCTGTAACCAATTTGTAACCCAGCTCTGTTCAAAATTGTCTTTTGAATGTCTTTACAGGAAGATGATAGACAAGAAAAAACCCTTGCAAAACTAGGTTTTACAAGGGTTTGACTGTTATTGGCTTCATTTGACTTCTGCCAATTAGTGGGCGGTGAGGGATTCGAACCCCCGACCCTCTGGGTGTAAACCAGATGCTCTGAACCAGCTGAGCTAACCGCCCGATATTATCTTTGAACTAGCACTTGTTCTCAAATGCGATGCAAAGATAAGCACGTTTTTTATTCCTGCAAGCGTTTGGTGGAAAATATTTTTATTTTTCCGCAAAATAATCTGCCACCACAAAGGTGCTGCCACCGATAAACACCATGTCATCGGCTTCCACTTGCGAAATGGCATAGTGCGCTGCGGCTTTCACCGAGGTTATCACACAGCCACTTAATCCTATTTCGTGGGCGATGCTTGCTAGTTTTTCCGCTGGCATGGCACGCTCAATGCTCGGTTGGGTGAAAACATAGTTGGCATCTTGGGGCAAAAGGCTGAGCACTTTCTTTTGGTCTTTGTCGGAAACCATGCCAATGACTAGCCAGAGATTCTTTTTGGGTGTTTCAGCCAGTTGCTGCACAATTTGCGCAATGCCAGCTTCGTTGTGCCCTGTGTCGCACACCACGAGCGGACGTTGCTGCACCACTTCCCAACGACCACGGAGCTTGGTGTTTTGCTGCACTTGTGCTAATCCCTTGCGGATGTTTTCGGGGCTAATCGCCCAATCTGCTTCCTGCAAAAGCTTCACCGCTTGCAGCACGCCACGAATATTTTTCTGCTGATAAATCCCTTTCAACTCCAATTCAAATTCACCAACAGGCAATTCGCATTGGTCGGCAAAATAAATTGGAGCTTGCGCCGCTTCGGCTTGCACTTTAAATATAGTGTCATATTCGGCATTGCTTTCTGAAATCACAATGGGCGTGTGTGGCTTGATGATGCC
>JBKECD010000090.1:0-4415 GCA_047974225.1 Mangrovibacterium sp. | reverse complement strand
GGCATGACTGTCTTCATGGAGCCGAAGGCTTTATATAATGCTCCACAGGCGGCAGCGGTCATTCCCGATGATTTTGAAATTCCCTTCGGCAAAGCTAAGGTGCGCCGAGAGGGCAAAGACCTCACGCTCGTAAGCTATGGCAACACGCTGATTCACTCGCTCGAAGCTGCCGAAGACTTGGCGAAAGAGGGCATTGAGGTGGAAGTGATTGTCCTCCGTTCGCTCGTGCCGTGGGACAAGGAGGCGGTGATTGAATCGCTCCGCAAGACCAGCAAGCTGTTGGTGGTGCATGAAGATACAGTCCAATCGGGCTTCGGAGGCGAAATTGCCGCAACCATTCAGGAGGAAGCTTTTGAGCTGCTCGATGCCCCAGTGAAACGCCTAGGCGCAACATTCACCCCCGTAGGTTTTAATCGAATCCTCGAATCCGCTATCCTGCCAAATAAAGAAAAGATTGCGGAAGCGGCGAGGAAGCTAACACAATATTGAGCCCCCTCCAGCTCCCCCGAGGGGGAGGGATAGAACCAAAGCCCCCTCCAGCTCCCCCGAGGGGGAGGGATAGAACCAAAGCCCCTCCTAACCTCCCCGAGGGGGAGGGATAGAACCACAAAGATGCAGTAAATACACAGTATATAGAAGAAGACATAAACCCACTCCCTCTAACTCCTCCCCCTTGGGGGAGGTTGGGAGGGGGCTTCCTAACATGAAAACAGCATTACTATATGGCTTCAATACTCACAAGACGGCGGAAGCTGCCGAGAAAATCGCAGCTGCCTATGGAAAAGAAAAACTAGAGATTATCAATGCCGAGGAAATCACCGAAACGCAATTTCTCGCCTATGACAACTATATAATAGGTGTAGCCACGTGGTGGGATGGCGAACTGCCCAACTATTGGGACGAGTTTGTGCCCGCCCTCGAAGAGATGGATTTGACAGGCAAGAAATTTGCCATCTTCGGACTGGGCGACCAAGAATGCTATGGCGAAAACTTCAACGATGGTGTCGGACTATTTGCCGAAATCATCGAGCAGCAAGGCGGAACCATCGTGGGCTACACCTCTGCCGAAGGCTATCAGTTTGAGCATTCCGAAGCCCTGCGCAAGGGGAATCAGTTTTGCGGATTGTGCTTGGATGAAGTGAATCAATCGGAACTGACCGACCAGCGGATAGCGGCTTGGGTGAATCGGTTATTTTCCTAGAATCAGGGAAAAAGAAGTTTTTTTTGAGCAAAAACGCATGCGATGAAGCTTTCCCAGCGTTTTTTTGAGCAAAAACGCATGCGACGAAGCTTCCCTAGCGTTTTTTTTAACATATCCGCATGCGGCGAAGCTTCCCTAGTGTTTTTTTTAACATATCCGCATGCGGCGAAGCTTCCCTAGCGTTTTTTTTTAACATATCCGCATGCGGCGAAGCTTCCCCAGCGTTTTTTTTAACACATCCGCATGCGGCGAAGCTTCCCTAGCGTTTTTTTTAACACATCCGCATGCGGCGAAGCTTCCTCAGCATTTTTTTGGGCGAAATCGCAAGACGGGAAGCTCAAAATAGCCTTGGGAATCGAAATTCCCCATGTTAATCCATCTTTATGATTTGAAAACTTCGCTGCCAAATGCTGTTTCATCGCCCTAAGATTTGTATCTTGAGCCATCTTAAAAAAAACCGAATAGTATAATTGAGGTTTTTTCTTTTTAAGCTAGGCGGGTTGTAGCTTGCTCCCCGCCCTTGAGCTTTCTTAGTTTGTCGGATGGGTAAAAGTGCCTATCGCTAAACTTATAAAATCGAGATGTTATGTCGAAACAAGATGTTGGCGCACCGCCAAAAATCGAAGTCAAAGACCTGTCGCTCATCTTCGGAAAGAAGAAAGAGGAGGCACTCGCCATGCTGAAGCAGGGCAAATCGAAAACCGAAATTCTCAAGGAGACCAAATGCATAATCGGTGTCAATCGAGCCAATCTGCACATCAATGAAGGCGAGTTTTTCGTCATTATGGGGCTTTCGGGAAGTGGAAAATCAACGCTCCTGCGCTGCCTCAATCGCTTGATTGAGCCCACCAGCGGCGATGTGATTGTGAATGGACTCAACATCACACGTGAGAGCAATAAAATGTTGCTCGACACCCGACGCACGCAGATGAGCATGGTGTTTCAAAACTTCGCCTTGCTGCCACATCGCACCATCGTGGATAATGTGGCTTTCGGACTAGAAATCCGTGGCGAAGAAAAAGAAAATCGCTTGGCACGAGCCCAAGAAGCTATCGAAAATGTGGGGCTGAAAGGCTTCGAAATGAAATTCCCACACGAACTATCAGGCGGCATGCAGCAACGTGTGGGCATCGCTCGAGCCATTGCCAATAATCCCGAAATACTGCTCATGGACGAAGCCTTTTCGGCACTCGACCCGCTCATCCGTGTGGAGATGCAAGATGAGATGCTCGAAATTCAATCAAGACTGAAAAAGACGATTGTCTTTATCACCCACGACCTCGACGAAGCCATCAAGCTGGGCGACCGCATTGCGATTATGAAAGATGGCGTGATTGAGCAAATCGGCACGCCCGAGGAAATTCTCACCAACCCTGCGAGCGACTATGTGGAAGCCTTTGTGGAGCGTGTCGATAGAAAATCAGTGATTAAAGCCGAAACCCTCATGCACACCAAATTCCCCTACGCCAAATTAGGTACTGATGGTCCGCACACCGTTGTCCGCAAGCTTTCAACGGCAGGCGCCGAGATGCTCCCAGTGGTGGATGCCGAAAAACGTTTCATCGGTTGGATATGGATTAATGATGCCATGGAAGCCAAGAAAAAAGGTAGTAAATCGCTCGATGGACTTATTTATACAGAAGTGCCCACGGTTACGAAAGACCAAACGGTGGAGGAGATGCTCCCGCTGATTACAGGCTTCCGTTCGCCCTTGCCAGTGATTGACTCCGAGTCGGGCAAGCTGCTCGGTATTGTTACACAGACATCGCTCATCATCGAATCAACGCCTTATGACAAAAAAGAAATCATAGAGCTCAAAGAGCAAGCCATCGAACAAACAGCCGAGGCAAGCCCCGAAGAGCTAGAAAACACTGCCGATGCCGACCTGAATCGCTCGACACAGCACAATTATTTGGATGTGAAATAGAGTTATGAGTTATGAGTTATGAGTTATGAGTTGGGCTTCGCACTTCGCACTTCACACTACAACGTAAAAATAAAATATGGAAAATAAAATAATAGATATCGGACAATACATCGAGAAACTAGTGAATTGGATGACCGTTCACCTTGCCTTTCTCTTTGATTTTATAAAAAACACAGGCAATGCCTCAATTGGCGGATTGGAATCCTTTTTGGTGGGCTTGCCGTTCTTCTTGGTGATTGCATTTTTTGTCATCATCGCATGGTTTAATGTCAGTCGAGGCATGTCGCTCTTCACCCTGTGCGGCTTTTTGCTCATCTACTTCATGGGCTTTTGGGTCGATACGATGGAAACACTCGCCTTGGTGCTTGTGTCCACCGTTACCGCTTTGATTTTCGCCATTCCGCTCGGAATCCTCGTGGCGAAAAGCAAAACAGCGGAGAAAATCATCCGCCCAATTCTCGACTTGATGCAGACCATGCCCGCCTTTGTTTACCTCATTCCTGCGGTGCTCTTTTTCAGCATCGGCAAGCTCCCCGGAGCTTTTGCCACCATTATATTTGCCATGCCGCCCGCTGTGCGCTTCACCGCCTTGGGCATTCAGCAAGTGCCCGCCGAATTGATTGAATCGGCACGAGCCTTTGGTTGCACCGGCAAGCAAATGCTCTTCAAAGTGGAACTTCCGATAGCTAAAAACACCATCTTCGCAGGATTGAATCAAACCATCATGATGGCACTCTCAATGGTGGTGGTGGCGGGCATGATTGCCGCAGGAGGCTTGGGCGAACGTGTGCTTGAGGGAATCAACAACCTTGACATTGCCCTCGGTTTTGAAAGCGGATTGGCGGTGGTCATCTTGGCGATTATCCTCGATAGAATCACGCAAGCATTCGGCAAAACTCGTCAGAAGAAAACAAAATACAAGAAAGACATGCAGTTCATCGTGCTTGGTGTGTGGGCTTTGGTGGCTTTGCTCTGCTTCATCCATGAGGAAATGACCGCCAAAAAGCAAGCGCAAAACATCATCTCAATTGCCTATGTGGATGGCTGGGATGAAGGCAAGGCGATGACCATGGTGGCAAAACAATTGCTCGAAGAACGAGGCTATCAGGTGAAGATTGAGCGTGCAGCGGTGGATTTGATTTTCGCCTCGATGTCGAATGGTACAACCGATTTGTATCTTGATGCATGGTTGCCGGTTACGCATGGTTCGAAGGTGGAAAAACTGGAAGGAAAACTCGAACAACTCGGGCAGCTCTATGATGAAGCCAGCATCGGACTGTGTGTGCC
>JBKECD010000168.1:0-13034 GCA_047974225.1 Mangrovibacterium sp. | reverse complement strand
TCATTTCAGCCAAGCGAGTTTTTACCATCTCGCCCAATAATTTTTCAGTCTCGATGAGCGATACTTGCACGTTGCCGTGAGGGTCGCGGTCGAGAGTCAATTGGTCGGCAATCAAAGCAGGAAGTGATTTATAAACTTTCGCTGACTCAGCTGAAAGGATGCTAGCCACGAAAGCACGACCTTCGGCTTTGTCGGTGTATGATTTGAATTGTGCTTCTTTTTCAGAACCTTCCGCCAAGATGTCGTTTAGCTCAGCAATCAAAGCTTTCATTTCAGGCACAAATTCCACCAATCCTTCAGGGATGAGCGCTACGCCGAAGTTGTCGCCATTGGCAGCACGTTTCGCCACGATGTTTGCCATATAGTCCACAATTTCGCCAAGCGTTTGTTTTTTCTCTGCCACTTCTTCTGAAATCAAAGTGATGTTTGGCTGAGTTTGCAAGGCAGCTTCCAATCCGATGTGAGAAGCTGAGCGACCCATCAATTTGATGAAGTGCCAGTATTTTTTAGCTGAGTTGGCATCGCGTTGGATGTTGCCAATTAATTCAGAGTAAACTTTTACGGCGGTATCAAAACCGAATGATGTTTCAATCATTTCGTTTTTCAAGTCGCCATCAATTGTTTTAGGGCAACCGATTACTTGCACGCCTGCATTTTTTGCGGCATAGTATTCGGCAAGCACACAAGCATTGGTGTTAGAGTCATCGCCACCGATGATGACCAAAGCTTGGATGTTGAGTTGTTTCAAGATTTCCAATCCTTTGTCGAATTGCGCTGTTTCTTCTAGTTTGGTGCGACCCGAGCCGATGATGTCGAAACCACCAGTGTTGCGATAGGCTGCAAGGAAGTCTGCTGTGATTTCGATATACTGATGATCAACCAATCCGCCGGGACCACCTAAGAAACCATAGAGTTTGCTATCGGGGTTCAAGTTTTTGATACCATCGAAGATGCCTGAAATCACATTGTGTCCACCGGGTGCTTGACCACCAGAAAGGATAACTCCCACATTCACTGCGGCGTGTTTTTCGCTTGCTGCTGCGGCTTCAAATTGAAGCAATGGCATGCCATAGGTGTTGGGGAAAAGTTCTTTGATTTCAGCTTGGTCAGCCACTGACTCGGTGGCTGCACCTTCATTGATTTTTACAGCTCCTTTAAGAGATTGAGGAAGCTTTGGCTCGTAGCTTGCACGAGCTTTTTGAAGTGCACTAATACTCATGGTTAGGGTATTAAATTTATAAGTTATTAATTCTGTTTTCTTTTGTCGTTCAAATTTAGCGAAATGTCGAAAACATTCATCTTCTGAGCTTCAAAATACGATTATTCTTAATGTAAAGCATAAAAAAGGCGTCCTCTGAGAGAAGACGCCTTCGTTATTTTATAGTCCGATTGCGTTTAGCAATTCTTGATTGTAGTCGTCGGAATATTCCCAGAACATCACGCCCGACAGTCCTATTTTTTCGATGTAATCCACTTTGAGCGCTATGGAGCGAGCGTTTTCAAAAGAAATAAATACGGAGTCTGTCGGATTGTAGAGGTAGGGCACTTGGGCTTTTTCATCCCAAAAGACCTCTGATTTGGGGTCGTTGAGATAGTTTTCTTTGATAGTTCGGTAGTAGATAATATCCGCAGATGTGCGACCGTTAGAGAACAGTCCGTGGTTTTCATTGGGTTCGACCCCTTTCCATAGGCGACCATAAAAAGGAATGCCCACGTTGAGTTTATCCTTTGGTATTCCTGCTTCGAGGTGAATTTTCACGGCATGTTCCACCGAATTATGGTCTTTATTTAGAAAGTCAGAAGCAAATAAATTGGCATGATGTCCTGTTGCATTGTGATGTCCGTTATAGAAATCATAGGTCATGATATTCACAAAGTCAAGATATTTTTGCACTTCGCCCATTTGGGTGTTTTGAATATATCGGTCGTCGGCACCTGTGGCGATGGTCAGCAGGTAGTGCTTATTGGTTTTCTTGCCGAGTTCATCGAGCGCTTCACGACAGGCTTTCATCAGCAGGGTGAAGTTTTCGATATCTTCCACCCGATGCGTATTGCCAGCGCCACGCTGATTGGGATATTCCCAATCGAAATCAATACCGTCCAATTTGTTTTCCAACACGAAATCAGCTGCCGAGCGAGCGAGTGTGGATCTGCTTTCAGCTGTCAGTGCGGCATCGGAAAATCCACCCGACCAAGTCCATCCGCCCACCGACACGAGAATTTTCAAATCGGGGTTTTTCTTTTTCAGCTCTTGCATTTTAATCACATCTTCCGACTTTAAGATTTTGCCGTCAATGGGTTGAGAGTCGAAAGCCACTTTGCCATCTACGATGTTGGCAAAGGCATAATTAATGTGTGTCAGCTTTTCGGCTGCGATACTATTGAAATCGAAATCGCGATAGCCCGCCACATAGCCCACTACACGCTTGCGTGTGTTTTCAGTTTGTTGTGCTTTTTTAGAATTGCAAGCAGAGAGCAATCCTGCGAGCAATAAAAACGAAAGAGTAAATTTGAATGTTCGTAATGTCATGTTATATTTATTAGGATGAGTCGCAAAAATATAAAAAATAACCAATAAAAAAAGGCGAACCGATGAGATTCGCCTTTTAATTGGAGGATAGTTGAGGACTTATAGGTTTCCTTTTTCAATATCCTTAAAGTAGTTATAAGTGCCCACTTTGAGCTCCGAGCAAGCTATTTCATCACACACGATGATGGCATGTGCGTGCAGTTGAAGCGCAGTGATTGTCCACTGATGATTGACCGAACCTTCAACAGCTTCGTGCAGCGCACGAGCTTTGTTGTGTCCATTGACAATAATCAGCACTTCTTTGGCATCCATCAAAGTGCCAACACCGACAGTAACCGCTGTTTTGGGCACTTGATTGATGTCGTTTTCAAAGAAGCGAGAGTTAGCCACGATGGTGTCATGCGTAAGCGTTTTCACCCGAGTGCGAGAAGTCAATGAAGAAGCAGGCTCATTGAAGGCAATATGCCCATCGGCACCCACACCACCTAGGAACAAATCCACACCACCAAGCGCTTTCATCTTTTGTTCATATCGGCTGCATTCAGCCGCAAGGTCGGGCGCATTGCCATTAAGCAAGTTGATGTTTTCAGGCTTGATGTCGATATGGTCGAAGAAATTGCTATGCATGAAATAGTGATAGCTTTGTGGGTGTTCTTTGGGAATGCCCACATATTCATCCATGTTGAAGGTGATGACATTTTCAAAAGACACATTTCCTGCTTTGCAGTGTTCCACCAAGGCTTTATATGTTCCTAGTGGAGAAGAGCCCGTGGGGAGTCCTAGAATGAAGTATTCTTTTCCAGCTGCTTTTGATTCATTGATGCGTTTCACCACGTAATCAGCTGCCCATTGCGACAGCTTGTCGTAGTCAGATTGTATAATTAATCTCATGATATATTTTTAGAATGGTTTATATTCGACAAATGCTTCGATAGCTTCGTAGCTTGCCAAGCCTAGCTTGCGATAGAGTTCGGCAGTGGCTTTATTTCGGTCTTCCGAACGTTGCCAAAACAAGCGCTCATCATCGCCCAAGAAAGGAGCGCTTTCCATTTGCGATTGGTGTTTCAAGATTGAATTTCTTTTTGAGCGCAATTCTTCGGGAGAGATTGGCACAGCCATTTCGATATGGTCGATTTCCCACTCTGCCCAAGCACCTCGATACATCCAGATGCGGCAGTCGTTGAACCATTTTTCGCTTTTGAGTTCATCAATAGCAGCCAAGATGGCATCAAGGCAGACGCGGTGTGTGCCGTGAGGGTCTGCCAAATCACCAGCTACAAAGATTTGCTGAGGCTTGATGGATTGGATGTAGGCTTTCACGATTTCCACATCTTTTTCCGAGATTGGGTTCTTTTGGATTCGTCCTGTTTCATAGAAAGGCAAGTCGAGGAAAGTTACATTTTCGGCTTTCGTGCCAATGTATCGGTTGGCTGTTCGAGCTTCTTGACGGCGGATATGTCCTTTCATAAATAGCGTGTCGGCAGTATCCATGTCATCCGCTTTTTTATCTTCGAGCAAGAACTTCAAGACGCTTTCATATTTTTCTTTCAGGGCTTCATTTTCGGGGGTGTATTGCTGACGAACATCTTCCATCAGAGAAAGATAGCGCACCACCTCTTCATCGCCCACGGCGATGTTTCCAGAAGTTTGGTAGGCCACATGCACGTCGTGGTTTTGATCCACCAAGCGACGGAAAGTGCCTCCCATCGAGATGACATCATCATCGGGGTGAGGGCTGAATAAGATTACTTTCTTGGGGAAAGGGTTGGCACGCTCGGGGCGGTTGGTGTCATCGGCATTTGGTTTTCCTCCGGGCCATCCGGTGATGGTGTGTTGCAGGTCGTTGAAAATGGCGATGTTCACATTATAGGCTGAACCATAGATAGACAACAGTTGTTCTAAGCCATGGTCTTGATAATCTTTGTTGGTGAGTTTCAAGATGGGTTTGTCGAGCTTTTGGCAGAGCCACACGATGGCACGACGGATGAGCTTGTTGTTCCATTCGCAAGAGCCCACGAGCCATGGATGGCTGATTCGTGTCAATTCAAAAGCGGAGTTCAAATCAGCATACACACGCACATTGTTGTGTGCTTGCAAGCATGAGGCTGGAACATTGTCGGAAGGCATGCCTTCCACGACATCGTAGATAGATTTTGATTTATCTTCGCCCCAAGCGATGAGGGCTATTTTTTTAGCGCGCATGATGGTGGCTACACCCATGGTGAGTGCGCTCATAGGCACTTTGCTGATTGCCCCAAAGGTGTTGATAGCTTCTTTTTTCGATGGCACATCGAGCACTACCATGCGGGTGTTGGAGTTCATGCTTGAACCAGCAATGTTGATGCCGATATTTCCCGAGCGACCTAATCCGAGCAAGGCAAAGTCTAGTCCGCCAACTTCCTGAATTTGTTGTTCAAAAGCATTGCAATGGTCGATGATTTCCGATTGAGGAGCGCATCCGTCGAGCGAATAGATGTTTTCAGGTTTGATATTTACATGGTCGAGAAAGAGTTCTTTCAAGAGCGATAGGTTGCTCGCAGAGTTTTGGGGGAGGGGATAGAACTCATAGATGTTGAACACCACGACATTCTCGAAGCTTAGTCCTTCTTCTTGGTGCATTTTCACCAGTTCGTGAAAGATGCTTTGAGGGGAATTTCCTCCTGATAGTGCCAAGACGAAGTTGGATTGTTTTTGTTGTTTTTCACGGATTTGCTGAGCTATTTGCTGAGCCACTTCCGATGATGCTTCTTCGGAAGACTCGAAGATGCTAGTTGGGACTTTCTCAAATCGCGAGAGAGCCGACAATTCAAATTTGTTTTCTGTCTTATAATAGCGCTGAGGCACGCGGTCTAAGACAATTTGAGAGCTTAAATTTAAACGCATAATTTTGGTTTTGAACGATGTTATCTGTTGGTATTATTTCCTGCGATGAAGTTGTACTCCAGTCAAAAAATACGCTGAGCATACGATTGTATTTTCAGTTTTTTATTTAAACACTCAAAAATAGTATCTTTCAACGGAATAAACGTTATGCAGGAATTAATATCTTCAAAAAAGTTTCGGAAACATTACGTTGCCTTGCTTTTTGGAGAGTAAACAAAATCAAAACCTAGGAGTTCATTAGTAGAACTTATTTGCCTTCACAACATCTGCAAAGCTTCCTGCCTGATAATGCTTGCAGTTTTTTTTGATTGAAGTCTATCGGAATAATTCGGAGTGAGAACCGAGGCGCATGATTTGGATGGTGTTTTTTTCTTCGTCAATCCAGATGAGTAGGAAATCATCTTCGATGTGGCATTCTAGGCAGCCTTTATATTGACCTTTTAGGTAGTGAGCTTTATATTCGGAAGGCAGTGTTTCGCCTTTTATTAGATGAGTCAAAACCTTTTGCAATTTAATCACTTTCTTGGGTTGATTTCGATATCGCTTGAGGTCTTTTTTATACTTCGAGCTGAAAAGTAATTGTTTCATCACTCACAAGCTTTTAGAAAGTCTTCAACACTTCCATTCAAATCAGCAAGAGTTAGAACACCAGCATATTTTCCCGCCTTGGCTTCTTCAAGAGCTTCGATGGTTTCGGCATTGGGTTCGTTATAGACTTCATCCATCAGAATGCATTCCACATAGCTGTTTAGACTTTTATTTTGCTTGTTAGCTTTTGCTTTCAAGCGTTCGAGGAGGTCAACGCCTAATCGAAATGCAGTTTGTTTTTTGAGTGTTACTTCCATGGTTTAAGTCTTAAGTGAGTTGCAAATATACAACAAGATTGACAATAAAGCCAAATGTGCTAGGAAGCTTCACAGCATCTGCAAAGCTTCTTGCCTGATAATGCTTGGCAGTTTCACCCCACGGCGCTCAATGCTGATGAGCCACATTTTGATTTCATCATCACCCTGAAGGGTGTAGAGCACATCGCGGAACTCTTCTAAATCGCTTGCGCTGTAATCGCTTTCAATAAACCCGCCGAAACGGTCGAGTTCTTCGTCTTCGAAGTAAAGAATCTCATTGGGATTTTGAATCATCGCTTCCACTTCGCACACGTCATGCGCTCCGCAGCAATCGAGCGGAATGTCATTAATCGTATCGCTAACCTCGGAAGCTTTCTTTGGGGCATACTTATTATATAGTATCGTTCCAAGAGCGACAACTATAATGAGAACGAGAAGAATGAGGAATATGTAGAGCATGGGGAGTGGGGAGTGGGGAGAGGGGAGAGGGGAGAGGGGAGAGGGGGTGACCTAACGGTGAATAGCGCAGCCAACTCTTCCCTTTTCCCTCTCCCCTTATCCCTAACATTAATTATCTTTCACAATCACATCATGTGCGCCACCTTCCACGATGCTAGTAGCGGAAACTAAGGTGATTTTAGCGGTGTCTTTCAATTGCTCGATGCTGGTTGAACCGCAGCTGCACATGGTTGATTTCATCTTGCCGATGGTGAGGTCGAGGTTATCCTTGAGCTTACCTGCATAAGGCACATAGCTGTCCACGCCTTCTTCAAACTTCATGCCGGTGCTGCCGCCCATGTCATAGCGTTGCCAGTTGCGAGCTCGGTTGGAGCCTTCGCCCCAATATTCTTTCACATAGCGGTTGTTCACCATCAATTTGCGTGTGGGCGATTCATCGAAGCGAGCGAAATAACGCCCCATCATCAAGAAATCAGCACCCATTGCCAAGGCAAGCACCATGTGATAGTCTTGCACAATGCCACCATCAGAGCAAATAGGTACGTATCTGCCTGTCTCTTTGAAGTAAGCATCGCGTGCTTCAGCCACTTCCACTACGGAAGTTGCCTGACCACGACCAATTCCCTTTTGCTCACGAGTGATGCAAATCGAACCGCCACCGATACCCACCTTGATGAAGTCGGCACCAGCATCAGCCAAATAGCGGAAACCTTCGGTGTCCACCACATTGCCAGCACCCACAAACATGTTGGGGTAGTTGGCTTTAATCCATTCCACAGTTTCTTTTTGCCACACCGAATAGCCATCGGAAGAGTCGATGCAAAGCACATCAACGCCCGCTTCGATGAGCGCAGGCACACGCTCTTTGTGGTCGCGGCTGTTGATACCAGCACCCACGAGGAGTTTTTTATTTGGTCCGTGTAGTTCTAATGGGTGGTCTTTGCGGTTGTCATAATCCTTACGGAAGACGAAGCCGAGCAGACAGTCATTGTCATCAATGATGGGAAGGCTGTTGAGTTTATTATCCCAAATCACATCGTTAGCTTCCGCCAATGAGATGCCGAGTTTGCCAGTGATGAGCTTGTCGAAAGGAGTCATGAAGCTTGCAATCTTCATATTTTTGTCGTCGCGAGTTTCGCGATAATCACGTCCGGTTACGATGCCGAGCAGTTTGCCATTTCTCGAACCATCGGCAGTGATGCCCACGGTGGAGTGTCCTGTTTTTCTCTTCAGCTCGATGATGTCAGCTAGCGTGTGGTCGGGAGTGAGGTTAGAGTCGCTTTCTACGAATCCAGCCTTATATTTTTTCACTTTGCGCACCATTTCGGCTTGCGACTCGATGGACTGCGAACCGAAGATAAACGCCATGCCGCCATTTCTGGCGAGCTCGATGCCCATTTTCTCGCCCGACACCGACTGCATAATCGCCGACACGAAAGGAATATTCAATTCAATTGCTGGTTTCTCGCCTTTGTTGAAAGCCACGAGAGGAGTTTTCAATGAAACATTATCGGGAGTACATTCCTTTGTGGTAAGTCCCGGGATTAATAGGTACTCACTAAATGTTCTGGAAACTTCGTTTGAAAATTTTGCCATGATTTCTTACCGTTTGAGTTAAAAATTGGGCGAAGATACTATTTCTTAGCTATTCTAGGAACTGTGGTTTGTGTTTTTTTAGAAAAGCCTAACATTGAGAAGCTTTTGGGATGAAAAAGCGCATTCCGATGAAGTCAAAGATCGTCTTTGATACCTTTGTGTAATTAACATTCAATTAAAACTGTCATCAGAAACAATTAATCTCCATCGAAACGTTTGCAATAAACGTTGCAAAATAGACAAAAGGTAGTTCAAGGAGGGGGAGTGCCAATAATCGTGCTTTCATAATCGGTAGTTTTGTCGCTTGAACTTTAGTCCGAGCGACTTGTTTCAGGAGAATGAAAATGAAGCTTTGCTGGCTCTCCCCCTCGGGGGAGTTGGAGGGGGCTCTAAAAAAATACATAATGGCAGATTTTAAAATACTCATGCCCAAGATGGGCGAAAGTGTGCAGGAAGCCACCATCACCAAATGGTTTGTGAAGGAAGGCGACCGTGTGGAAGAAGACGATATGCTCTTCGAAATAGCAACAGAGAAGGTGGACTCTGAAATTCCATCGCCAGTGGATGGAGTGGTGAAGAAGGTGTTTTTCGATGTCGATGCCGTGGTGGCTGTGGGCGAAGTGCTCGCCATTTTGGAAGTGGAGGGCGAAGGCTCGTCTGAAGCGGAAGAAGCAAGCGAAGAAGCAAGCGAAGAAGCGGCGAAGCCAAAGCAGCAAAGCTCAAGCAGCAAAGCTCAAGCAGCGAAGCCAGCAAGCGAAGCCACACGCTTTTATTCGCCCCTTGTGCGCTCGATTGCCAAGAAAGAAGGCATTTCGATGAGCGAACTCGAAACAATCAGCGGACGAGGAATGGAAGGACGAGTGCAAAAGCAAGATGTCTTAGACTTCCTTCAAGCGAAACAATCAGGAGCTGCACCGAAAGTTTCAGCATCAGCACCGAAACCAGCAGCTCCGGTGAAAGCACCTGTGGTGCAAGTGGGCAAGGAAGACACGGTGATTGAAATGGATAGGGTGCGCAAAATCATTGCGGCACGCATGATTCAGTCGGTGCAGACAGCCCCCCATGTGATGTCGGCGGTGGAAACCGACATGACTCCCGTGTGGAATTGGCGCGAGAAAAACAAAAAAGCCTTTGAAGCAAAATATGGCGAGAAGCTCACCTTTATGCCTATTTTCGTGGAAGCGGTGGCGCAAGCCTTGCGCGAACACCCGATGGTGAACGCTTCGGTGGATGGCGATAAGATTATTCTTCGAGCAAAAGTGAATATTGGCATGGCGGTGGCTAAACCAGACGGCAACTTAATTGTTCCAGTGATTACAGATGCCGATCAGAAGAACATCGCAGGCTTGGCAGCGTCGGTGAACGACCTTGCCAATCGAGCGAGAATCAACAAACTCAAGCCTGACGAAATCTCTGGCGGTACGTTCTCAATTAGTAACTTCGGTTCATTTAAGAATGATATTGGCTCGCCAATCATCAATCAACCAGAGGTGGCTATTCTCGGCATTGGCAACATCAAAAAGAAGCCTGCTGTGATTGAAACCCCCGAGGGAGATATGATTGCCATCCGCCGCATGATGTGGATTTCTATGTCGTATGACCATCGAATTATTGATGGGGCGTTGGGTGGTGCTTTTGTTAAACGTGTATCAGAGCTGATAGAAAATTTCGACGTGAGCCGCGAAATTTAATAACAGCTATGCGTGAAAATTATCCCAAACTACACACGGTAAAAAATGTAGATAAACAAACGCTCCACGAGTGGCTTCGGGTGCTCATCACCGGTCGCCAGCTCGATTTGAGAGCTCCCAACTATTTGAAGCAAGCCATCGGCTGGTCATATCATGCGCCCTATGCGGGGCATGATGGCATTCAGTTTGCCATCGGGCAGACCTTCAACAAAGAAACAGATCATCTATTTCCCTATTATCGGGACATGATGACCTGTTTCTCCGCTGGGCTTTCGGCGGAAGAAATCATCCTCAATGGCATCTCGAAAGACACTGATGTGGCAGGCGGTGGGCGACACATGTCGAACCACTTTGCCAAGCCCGCATGGAACATCCACAACGTGTCGAGCTGCACTGCCAATCACGACCTCCACGCCGTGGGCGCAGCCCGAGCCATGAAATACTATCAGGGTGGGGGCGTGGTCATCACTTCCCATGGCGAGTCCTCCACTTCTGAGGGCTATGTCTATGAAGCGATCAATGGCGCGACACGTGAGAAACTGCCGGTCATCTTCGTTTTTCAAGACAATGGCTATGGCATTTCCGTGCCCAAAAGATTGCAGACCGCCAATCGGAAAACGGCTAACAACTTCGCTGGATTTAAGAACCTCCGCATCATTCATTGCAACGGAAAGGACGTGTTCGACTCGATGAACGCCATGGCGGAAGCCAAGAAACACGTGCTGGAGCACAGCGAGCCGGTCATTGTGCAGGCCAATTGCATTCGCATGGAATCGCACTCGAATTCCGACCGCCACGAACTTTACCGCTCGGAAAACGAACGAAACTACACCCGAGTTTACGACCCACTAGCGAAGTTCATTCGCCTAGTGAAACGCTATGAACGCTTCACCGATGAAGAAATCGCCGCCATCGAGCAAGAGGCGAAAGCCGAAGTGAAAGCCGCTCACAAGAAAGCACTTGCAGCTCCAAACCCCGACCCAGCAACGATTTTCGACTTTGTCATTCCAGAGCCCTACGCAGCGCAGGAGGTGGCGAACACTTCCGAAGGCGAGAAGTTCACCCTCGTTTCCGCCATCAACAAAACGCTCAAAGAGGAGTTTCGAGCCAATCCCGATACCTTTATATATGGTCAGGATGTGGCAAACAAGGAAAAGGGTGGGGCGTTCAACGTAACGAAAGGTATGCAGCAAGAATTTGGCGAAGCACGTGTGTGGAGTGCGCCCATTGCTGAGGATTACATCGTGGGCACTGCCAACGGCATGAGCCGCTATGACGATAAAATCCGTGTGGTGGTGGAGGGTGCTGAGTTTGCCGACTATTTCTGGCCAGCGATGGAAAACTTCGTGGACACCACCCACGACTATTGGCGGTCGAAGGGGCAGTTTTCGCCCAACATCACCATTCGGCTCGCTTCGGGCGGATATATCGGTGGTGGCATCTATCATTCGCAAAACATCGAGGGCACACTCACCACATTCCCAGGCGTGCGAGTGGTCTATCCCACCTTTGCCGATGATGCCGCAGGATTGCTCCGCACTGCCATGCGCTCGCGCGGCATGACTGTCTTCATGGAGCCGAAGGCTTTATATAATGCTCCACAGGCGGCAGCGGTCATTCCCGATGATTTTGAAATTCCCTTCGGCAAAGCTAAGGTGCGCCGAGAGGGCAAAGACCTCACGCTCGTAAGCTATGGCAACACGCTGATTCACTCGCTCGAAGCTGCCGAAGACTTGGCGAAAGAGGGCATTGAGGTGGAAGTGATTGACCTCCGTTCGCTCGTGCCGTGGGACAAGGAGGCGGTGATTGAATCGCTCCGCAAGACCAGCAAGCTGTTGGTGGTGCATGAAGATAAAGTCCAATCGGGCTTCGGAGGCGAAATTGCCGCCACCATTCAGGAGGAAGCTTTTGAGCTGCTCGATGCCCCAGTGAAACGCCTAGGCGCAACATTCACCCCCGTAGGTTTTAATCGAATCCTCGAATCTGCTATCCTGCCAAATAAAGAAAAGATTGTGGAAGCGGCGAGGGCAGTAGTAAAATATTAAAAAGCCCCTCCTAACCTCCCCGAGGGGGCTTCATATTATGAAAACATCATTACTATATGGCTTCCATACGCACAAGACGGCGGAAGCTGCCGAGAAAATCGCAGCTGCCTATGGAAAAGAAAAACTAGAGATTATCAATGCCGAGGAAATCACCGAAGCGCAGTTTCTCGCCTATGACTACTATATAATAGGTGTGGCCACGTGGTGGGATGGCGAGCTGCCCAACTATTGGGACGAGTTTGTGCCCGCCCTCGAAGAGATGGATTTGACAGGCAAGAAATTTGCCATCTTCGGACTGGGCGACCAAGCGTGTTATGGCGAAAACTTCAACGATGGCATCGGGCTGTTTGCTCAAATCATCGAGCAGCAAGGCGGAACCATCGTGGGCTACACCTCTGCCGAAGGCTATCGCTTCGAGCATTCCGAAGCCCTGCGAGAGAGCAATCAGTTTTGCGGACTGTGCCTTGATGAAGTGAATCAATCGGAACTGACCGACCAGCGGATAGCGGCTTGGGTGAATCGGTTATTTTCCTAGAATCAGGGAAAAAGAAGTTTTTTTTGAGCAAAAACGCATGCGATGAAGCTTCCCCAGCGTTTTTTTGAGCAAAAACGCATGCGGCGAAGCTTCCCTAGCGTTTTTTTTAACATATCCGCATGCGGCGAAGCTTCCCTAGCGTTTTTTTTAACATATCCGCATGCGGCGAAGCTTCCCTAGCGTTTTTTTTAACACATCCGCATGCGGCGAAGCTTCCCCAGCGTTTTTTTTAACACATCCGCATGCGGCGAAGCTTCCTCAGTATTTTTTTGGGCGAAACCGCAAGACGGGAAGCTCAAAATAGCCTTGGGAATCGAAATTCCCCATGTTAATCCATCTTTATGATTTGAAAACTTCGCTGCCAAATGCTGTTTCATCGCCCTAAGATTTGTATCTTGAGCCATCTTAAAAAAAACCGAATAGTATAATTGAGGTTTTTTCTTTTTAAGC
>JBKECD010000003.1:0-11553 GCA_047974225.1 Mangrovibacterium sp. | reverse complement strand
CACCATCGCAGGGATGTTGTTCGCTAGGTTTGGTCCGAGCGAACCAGTGCAGAGTGTCAAACCATTGTGCGGACTAGGCACTGCTTCGAGCAACTTGCGGATATTGTCTTGACTATTGATGATGCGAGGCAATCCGAAGATAGGCCAAGGTGGGTCATCGGGGTGAATCGCCATCATGACATCATATTTCATGCAGACTTCCTCTAGTCGGTTCAAGAAGTACACGAGGTTTTCGAAAAGTTTCTCGGGAGTAACATCGGCATAGGCTTGAAACAATTCATCGAGTTTTGCCAAACGCTCAGGCTCCCAGCCCGGCATGGTTTTGTCGCCAGCACCTTTCAAGATATTGTCCACCATTGCTTGGGGGTCATCTTGAATTTTTGATTTCTCATAGAAAAGTGCATTCGAACCATCAGGATGCGCTTTGTAGAGGTCGGTGCGCGTCCAGTCGAAGACAGGCATGAAGTTATAGCAAATCACCTTCACCCCAGCTTTCGCTAGCTTTTCGATGGTGTCGATATAAATATCAATGTATTTATCGCGCGAGGGCAATCCGATTTTGATGTCGTCATGCACATTCACACTCTCCACCACATCGGCATTGAATCCTTTGCTTTTGATGAGAGCTACTTCTTTTTCGATGCGTTCGGTTTCCCAAACTTCACCCGCCACTTTGTCGTGAAGCGACCACACGATTCCCTCTACGCCGGGAATTTGTCGGATATGGTCGAGTGTGATAGAATCATTGTTCTCGCCATACCAACGCCATGTCATTTTCATAAGCATTATTATTAAAGCCTTTCCCAAACCCCCCAAAAGGGAGTCTTAAAGGCATTGTATTTTTTAGGAAGCAAATATAGAAAATTATTGCAGCAAAGCTCTTTTAGGCGTCATATTTTCGCTCCCCATAGCATTAAAGCTAAAAAAGGGCACTCCCATCAGGAGCACCCTTTAATTTATTTTCAGCCTAAAGCCTATTGCTTACCGCTTACTTCGCCTTTGGCATGAATGATTTCATCACGGCATCAAGGTTGAAAGATGCTGGCGTTTGGCGTGGAGGATAAGTTGCAAAAGTTGAAAGCATTTCGCCTGCAATTTCTTGCGAAGCTGGCACTAACCATTGCGCTTGCTCTTCCATCCATGAGTAGTAGTCGTTAGCATTGTGTTGAGCACGCTCAAATGGGTCGTTGCGCAAGTCGAACACCAATGGCGCACGAAGCGAGATGAAAGGATACATCCACACACCCATTTTTGTGGCTTGTTGCTCCATGAACACCAATTTATAGTCGCCCATACGCATAGCCACCAATTGACCATCATCGCTCCAATAGAAGAACTCATTGCGAGGCCAAGTAGTTTCGCCATATTGGTCTTTGCCATAAGCTTTTTTGCCGGTCAAGTAAGGCATCAAGTTATAGCCATCCAAGTGCACGTTGAATGTTTTGTCGCCAGCTTTATAGCCTTTCAACAATTTTTCTTTCACATCAGGCACACCAGCAGCGTCCATCAAAGTAGGCACCATGTCGATACCCGAAGCGATTTCATTACAAACCGAACCAGCCTTGATGTGTCCGGGCCATTTAATCACGAAAGGTACACGATATCCACCTTCCCAGTTCGAGTTTTTCTCTGAACGGAATGGCGTGATACCACCGTCAGGCCACATGTTGAAGTGAGGACCATTATCAGTAGTATAGATTACAATCGTGTTATCTTCCACGCCCAAATCTTTCACATAGTCGAGCAACTGACCCACTTGGTCGTCATGTTGGCGAAGCCCATCAGCATAGAATCCTTTGCCTGTTGAGCCTAGATATTCCTCAGGCACACGAGTGTGGTAGTGCATGCGAGTGGTGTTGAACCAGCAGAAGAATGGCGTTTTGCTATCCACATTCTTTTTGATGAAGATTTTCGCTGCATCCAAGAACTCTTGGTCAACTGTTTCCATGCGTTTTTTAGTCAATGGACCTGTGTTTTCCACTTTACCGTCAGGCGTGCTTTTCAACACCCCACGAGGACCGAATTTTTTAGCAAACTCAGGGTTTTTAGGATATTCAGGAAGCTCGGGAGTGTCCTCAGCATTCAAGTGATAAAGGTTTCCGAAGAACTCATCAAAACCATGGTTAGTTGGCAAGAACTCGTCCAAATCACCCAAGTGGTTTTTACCGAATTGACCAGAAGAATAACCTTGAGGCTTCAACAATTCAGCCAATGTTGGGTCTTCTGGTTGAAGACCAAGTTTAGAACCGGGCAGACCCACTTTAGTCAAACCTGTGCGCACCGACATTTGTCCGGTGATGAAAGTCGAACGACCAGCAGTACAAGATTGCTCTGCATAGTAGTCAGTGAAAATCATACCTCCATCGGCGATACGGTCGATGTTTGGCGTGTTCGTACCTGTCATACCACGGTTGTTGTAGCTCATGTTCCAATAAGCGATATCATCACCCATGATAACCAAAATGTTTGGTTTTTCATTTTTTGCTGCATGGCTGGCAAAGCCGAACACCATGGCAAGCAACATTACTAACGATAACTTTTTCATTGCTCTAATTTTAATATTAGTATTGAATTTCGATTGTCTCGATTGAATTATTTGTTACAAAACTATGCTTTCTATTTGGAAACTCAGGTAACAAAACGATTAATATTTTACTCTTTCCGTTTAATTAACCAAAGTCGCTCGTTTGTTTCTTAAAGTATAACCCAAAACTGGTGGAATTGTTCAACGATTGTTAATCATTATTTTTCAGAAGCCGAAAGCATGCCGCAAGCCGCTGAGATTTCTTGTCCGCGCGAAGCTCGAATGGTGGTGATAATTCCCCTACCCTCCAAGATTTCTTTGAATCGCTCAATGGAACTTTCGGTGGTGTGTGGCAAGGTCGAATCAGCTCCATCATGAAAACGAATCAGATTGATGCGACACTTAATGCCCTCCAAAGCATGCGCCAATTCTCGCGCATGGCGTGGCGAATCGTTCAAGCCCGAAAAGACAATGTATTCGAAAGAAACTCGTCGCTGCCCACCGAAATCATGCTCCCGAATCACTTCGAGCACTTCGCTCAATCGGTGTCGTTGTTCAATCGGCATGATAGCTTTGCGCTCCTCATGGTTTGGATTGTGCAGACTGATGGCGAGGTGGCATTCTGACTCCAGCAAGAACCTCCGCAAGCTGTCCACCATGCCAATGGAAGACACGGTGATGCGGCGCGGACTCATCGCCATGCCCCAATCAGCGGTGAGAATCTCGGTGCTTTTGAGCACTTCATCGAGGTTGTCGAAAGGCTCGCCCATGCCCATATAGACAATATTGGTGATTTCACCATAGTCCTCAATGCTTCGAATCTGGTTGAGAATCTCGCCAGCCGAAAGCTGCCCTTTGAAACCCATTCTGCCGGTCATGCAAAAGGAGCAATTCATCTTGCAGCCTGCTTGCGAGGACACGCAAACGGTCTTACGTTCACGGTCGGGAATCATCACTGTTTCAATGCGTTTTTCGCCACCTAGTCGGAAGAGATATTTCTTTGTGCCATCGGTGCACACATAGCCTCTCGCAGGTGGAATCAATCCAAACTCAAACTTTTCAGCAAGCAACTCACGAGCCTTTTTCGACAGGTTGCTCATCTCCTCAATCGAGCTGATTTCTTTCTTATAGAGCCAATCGCAAATTTGCTTGGCAGTAAATTTAGGCAAGCCTAAATCAAGGCAAATGGCTTGCAATTCTGAAAGCGTTTTGCCGAATAAGAAAGAGCCCCCTCCATCTCCCCCAAGGGGGAGGGTAGAGGCAAAGCCCCCCTCCACCTCCCCCCGAGGGGGGAGAGTAGAAGCACTAGGTTGTTGTTTTGAGGATAATGTTTTCATGGTTGTTTTTTTGATTTTCTTCTTTGTGGTTCTAATCCCTCCCCCAAGGGGGAGGTTAGGTGGGGGCTTTGGTTCTAGCTCTCCCCCTCGGGGGAGTTGGTGGGGGCTTCTAAATCAATAAACGAATAATCTAAATCATTTTTCTCATCATGATGTTTTTCTTCCCGCACCACTTTCCAATCCTCGGGATTGAAGGCATTGAAGAACACTTCGGCATCATCAAAAGTTTTGTGGATTTGGGTGAGATAAATCTTGCTTGCATGCGGATAGAATTGGTTGTAAACCGAGCCACCGCCAATCACAAAGGCTTCCTCTTCGTCTTTCACCTTTTCCAAAGCTTCCGCCACCGAGTGCACCACTTCGCAGCCTTCAAACTGAGCCGAAGTGTCGCTCGTAATCACAATATGTCGCCGATTGGGCAGTGGATATTTGGGCAGCGAAAGCAAAGTTTTGCGTCCCATAATAATAGTATGCCCCGAGGTAATCGCCTTGAAGCGTTTGAGGTCGTCGGAAATATACACCAACATGTCGTTGGCACGCCCAATGCCTTTATCTTCTGCAATGGCGACAATGAGAGAAATATTGGAGTGCGAAGTGCGGAGTGCGGAGTGCGAAGTCAATTCTTGATTCATAATCCTTTTTTTTTAAGTTCTCGAGTGCGAAGCCCAACTAATAACTAACAACTAAACCCTAACAACTAAACCGACACTTTCCCCGCAATATGAGGATGTGCCTGATAGTTCACGAGTTCAAAATCTTCGTATTTGAAATCGAAAATGGATTTCACTTCGGGGTTGATTTTCATGGTGGGAAGTGGGAATGGCTCACGGGTGAGCTGCAAGTTCACTTGCTCGGTGTGGTCATTATATATATGTACGTCGCCACCCGTCCAGATGAAATCGCCCAGACCTAAACCGCAGACTTGTGCTAGCATCTGAGTGAGCAGCGCATAGGACGCTATATTAAAAGGTACGCCAAGGAAGGTGTCGGCACTTCGCTGATAGAGTTGGCAGGAGAGTTTGCCCTTCGCCACATAGAATTGGAAAAGGCAGTGGCAAGGTGGCAATGCCATTTCATCGACTTCCGCCACATTCCACGCACACACGAGGTGACGGCGCGAATCGGGATTGTTTTTCAACTGCTCTACTAAGTTTGAAATTTGGTCGATGGACGTGCCATCATGTTTTCCCCAGCTTCGCCACTGATGCCCATAGACATGCCCGAGGTTGCCATTTTCATCTGCCCATTCATTCCAAATGCGCACACCATGGTCGTTGAGATATTTGATATTCGTGTCGCCCGCCAAAAACCAAAGCAGTTCGTGGATGATAGATTTTAGATGTGTTTTTTTTGTCGTTACGAGCGGAAAGCCATCTTCGAGATTAAAACGCATCTGATAGCCAAAGACACTTTTAGTGCCCGTGCCTGTTCGGTCGATTTTTTGCGTGCCGTTTTTTCGTATATAGTCGAGTAGTTCTAAATATTGCTTCATTGATTTTCTTTTGTGTGCCTAGTCCCGAAGTTGCTAGGGTTTCATTTCTCGGACAAAGATAGAATTTATTTTGAAGTCAAGAGCCATTTTATTTTAATAGGAAATGCCCCCAATGCACCGTATTTATATGGTTTTAAGTTTGAGCTCGTTCAAATAAATCGTGTTTGCATCGTTTTTTTATTACATTTGTATCAAACAACAACTACATCAACCATGTTTAAGCATTTTTCGTTTTTAATTCTTTTGGTTTGCTTGCAGCTCGCTAGTCAAGCACAAACCCCAGCACCTCAAATCATTCCTCAGCCGAATAATTTAAAAATCACTGCGGGAACTTTCGCCTTAAACAATCAAGTGCGAATCGTTTATAGCGACAATGAACTCTTCAATGAGGCACAAACACTTCAACGAGAACTAAAAGAACGGGGGCACGATTTCACCACAAGCGATAATGGCGAGCGAAAAATTGAAATAAGCATTGATGAGAATATCGTGGGCGATGAAGCCTATGAGATAAGCTCTACAGCCGACTGTTATTCCATCAAAGGAAAAACAAGCACTGGGGTATTTTATGGCATTCAGACTTTCCTACAACTATTTCCCACCGCACAGCAAATCACAGCAATTCCACTTGTACAAATTCAAGATGCTCCACGCTTCGAATGGCGCGGCATGCTGCTCGACGTTTCACGGCACTTTTCAGAAGTCGATGAAATCAAACGCCTACTCGATCAAATGGCTCGTCTCAAACTCAATGTATTTCATTGGCATCTCACCGACGACCAAGGGTGGCGTATTGAAATCCCTAAACACCCTCGTCTGACAACCATCGGAGCTACTCGCGACTCCTCCTTAGTTGGGCATCTTACACGCCAACCGTATCAATATGAATACGAAAAAGTGCAAGGATATTACACTCAAGAGCAAATCAAAGAAGTAGTGGCTTATGCCGAAAAACTTCACATCAACATCATGCCCGAGCTAGAAATGCCCGGACATGCGCAAGCTGTGCTTGCCTCCTATCCTCAATATGGATGCTTCCCCGAAGATTCAGTAAAAGTATGGCCACGATGGGGGGTTTCGGAAAATATATTCTGTGCAGGCAAAGAAGAAACATTTGAATTTATTCAAGATGTACTTGATGAGTTTGTCAAGCTATTTCCCTACAATTACATCCACGTAGGAGGCGACGAATGCCCGACTAAGCACTGGGAAGAATGCGAACTGTGCCAAAAGCGAATGAAAGAAACTGGCTGCAAAAACGAACATGAATTGCAATCTTATTTCATCGCTCGCATGGGAAAATACTTAGAAACAAAAGGAAAGAATATTATCGGATGGGACGAAATATTGCAAGGAGGAATCCCCGAAGGAGCAGCCATTATGAGCTGGCGTGGCGAAAAAGGAGGCATTAAAGCCTCCGAGCTTGGACACAAAACCGTGATGACTCCTGCCTCAACTGTCTATCTCGACATGCTGCAAAGCATCGACCCCGAAGAGCCTTTAAGTATCGGCGGGCCCGTTCCTTTGGAGAAAATTTACAAGTACGATCCCGCTCCTTTCTACCTCGATGAATCGGTCAAAAAAAACATCATCGGAGGGCAAGCCAACCTCTGGCGTGAATACATCCACACCGACAAACATACCGAATACATGTACTTCCCACGAGTGCAAGCACTCGCGGAAGTCCTCTGGACACAACCCGAGAAAAAGAACTTTAAAAAATTCATCAGCCGACTAGATGAAGAATACCTCCGCATGGAGAAAAACAATGTCAATTTCCGAGTACCCCCGCCCGAGGGAGTCAGTCCCAACCAACTCTACACATCCAATTTCGCCGAAATCGAATTGACTTGCGAGTCGAAAATCGCAAAGATATATTACACTACCGACGGTAGCGAGCCCACAACAAACTCTCCTCAGTATGTCGAAAAATTGAAACTCCCACTTCAAGACTCTCTAACATTTAAGACCGCTTCCTACTTGCCCAACGGCAAGCGAAGCTACACTGTTACCTCTCAACTCAAGAAGCACAATGCCAAGCCCGAGCGACTGAACAACCCTGTTCAAGGCGTAAAATACAAACTCTATGATGGTCCATTTTATTCTGCCAACGAAGTAGGTGGCGAACCTGTCGCCACTGGCTCAATTCTATACATGCACATATCCGCTGAGATTATGGGAGTGATGAAAGGATGGGAATTTAGTGGTCATATCAAAGTGGACACCGATGGCTTGTATTATTTCCAACTGTGGAGCATCTGCGGTTCTACAATGCACATCGGAGATAATCTAGTCATCGACAATGATGGATTTAGCTATGACAACACACGCTCAGGACAAATTGAGCTTAGTGCAGGATACTACCCTTTCACGGTGAAATACTTCAACATGGACGACGGACATAGCATTCGTCTTTCTTTCAAGCGCCCCAACGCCAAGGTGCTCAATACTTTCCCCGGAGAAAATTTCTATATCAAGCAGGTATTTTAGATAGCTCACAAAAACAAAACGCATGGAGATTAATTGAAACATTCAATTCTCCATGCGTTCATTATGTTTATTTTGCAAGCAAAACAGTCTTTTACCAACACAGGCATGCCTTGTATCTACACAGTTACTAGCGTGCCGATGTTTTCACCCGACATTAATCTTGTCAAATTGCCTTTAGTATCCATGTCAAACACAATAATCGGCAGATTATTTTCCTTGCACATCGTGGTGGCAGTCAAATCCATAATCTTCAACCCCCGATTATAGATTTCATCGAAGCTGATGGTGTCAAACTTCGTAGCTGCGGGGTCTTTCTCGGGGTCAGCCGTATAGATGCCATCCACGCGCGTTCCTTTAAGCATCACATCGGCACCTATTTCAATTCCACGAAGCGAAGAGCCTGTGTCGGTGGTAAAGAACGGATTGCCCGTGCCAGCTGAAAAAATGACCACCTCGCCATCATTCATGCTTTCAAGCGCTTTATCTTTAGAATAAAACTCGCCGATAGGCTCCATACGAATAGCAGTAAGCACGCGCGACTTCACACCCAACGAGGTAAGCGCCGACTGGAGAGCTAAGCTGTTAATCACCGTGGCAAGCATTCCCATTTGATCGCCTTTCACTCGGTCGAAACCTTTCGATGCTCCACTCAACCCGCGAAAGATATTTCCTCCGCCAATCACAATAGCCACCTGAGTGCCAAGCTCCGACACGGTTTTAATTTCCTCGGCATAATCATTCAACCGCGTGGTGTCGATGCCATATTCTTGGCCGCCCATGAGCGACTCGCCACTCAATTTCAGTAATACTCTTTTGTATTTTGCCATAACCTGAAAAGTTTTAGTTCGTATTTTCCACAAAGCTACAAAAAAAGAAACGAGATACACCTTGCCTTTGTAAAAAAAAAGAGACGAGGCATGCCTCGTCTCTACACAAAAAACCAACCAATCCAAACTACTTGCATTTATCTTCGAGGTGAGAACTCACCGTGTGGCATCTGATTTCGCCGTCCTTGCTTTTGCTCTTGTCGCTCCCCCTTATTTACTCTTGCTTCTTGCGGTGCTTGTCGAGCATCACCCTTAAACTCTGCACCCATCGGAGCAAGCAATCTTTTCGAAGCCCTCAATTTGTATGCTGCTTGCTCATCGGCAGGCAAAGCCGCAACGACTTCATAGTATTCTTTAATTTGCAATGCCACCATTTTCTTTTGAAGCTCTTTTTTCTCTTGCATCATCGCCTCTTGTTTTTCTTTGGTGAATTGCGCATCATGCAAACTCTTGCGCTCAACATCATACTTTTCTTTGATTATCTTCACTGCTTCATTTTCTACTTGCGGAGCTTTGCCCGAAGCAAAAGAATGCACTCCTTTGCCTTCCTTCATAGGCATCTCCGCCTTCAATTCTCCATGCATCGCTTGGTGAATTACTTTCAATTCAAATTCCATATCCACCAATTTTTCAGCCAATACAATCGCTTTCGAGCTATTGTTTTTATCTGCCAAAAGCAACACTTGCAAATCTGCACTTACCTGCGCTTGCTTCAATCGAGCAGCATCAATCTTTGGCTGATAACCGATGCATATTTCCTCCATTTTCACACGCGACTCCTCATTTGGTTTCTCCTGTTTTGGCTGCGCATTTGCCACTAACGACACTCCCATCATCAAAGCGGCAATTCCTAAATTCTTCATTTTTTTATTCATCATTCATTCTTTTAAATTGTTTCTAAAACTACAAGGTATTTGCTTACTTAGAGGTTTGAGATTCATAAACGTTTAATCGCAAAACAATTCAAACACACAGACACCGCTATTTGCTCAATGAATCAATAAAACTACTCAACAAAAAACCATATCAACCCCATCGAAATAAGTCCATACCGACACTAATTCTCCATTCTCAACTCTCCATTCCCAATTAATTAACTATATTTGCACCACTATTTTAAATACCAATAAAATTAATATGTCAGGAAAAACAAAATTTTCGCAAGCGTTTTGGGTTGCCAACTTCGCTGAGCTTTTAGAACGAGCTGCCTATTATGGCGTGTTTATCGTTATCACGCTCTATCTTTCAAACATTCTCGCTTTCAGCGATGTGCAAGCAGCAGCCATTGCTGGAACATTCTCAGCACTACTCTATTTCTTGCCTACTTTCGCAGGAGCTGTGGCCGACAAAATCGGCTTCAAGCAGTCGCTAATCCTTGCCTTTTCGTTGCTCACCTTGGGCTATCTCGGATTGGGAGCTTTCCCCTCAGTCTTAGAAAGTGCCGGGCTGGTGAGCTATGGCGAAGAAGTAGTCTTCAAAGGAATTGAACATTCCAACGAGCGATACACCATCATCCCCATCATGGCGTTGATTATCATCGGTGGTTCGTTCATCAAGTCGGTGATTACTGGTACTGTTTCGCGCGAAACAACGACCGAAAACCGTGCGCAAGGATTTTCAATCTTCTATACGATTGTGAACATTGGTGCATTCTCGGGAAAAACCGTAGTGAAGCCTTTGCGCGATGCGATGGGCGAAATGGGCTATATTTACATCAGCTATTTTTCAGCCATCATGACTTTAATTGCGCTCGTGGCGGTGATTATTTTCTTCAAACCTGTGGTGCAAGATAAGGGCGGCAAGAGTTTTGCTGAAATTTGGCAAGCTTTCATTCGTGTGCTTACTAACGCTCGTTTGATTATCTTGATTGTCATCATCACTGGATTTTGGTTGGTGCAACATCAGCTCTATGCCACCATGCCTAAATATGTACTTCGCATGGCAGGTGAAGGCGCATCGCCCAGCTGGTATGCCAATGTGAACCCACTCGTGGTGTTTAGCACCGTGGCACTGATTACCTCGCTGATGAAGAAGAAAACAGCACTCTTTTCGATGACTATCGGTATGTTTATCATGCCGGTTTCAGCACTCTGCATGGCTGCGGGCAACTTGTTTTCACCCGAAGCCGCCATGCCTTTTGGCATGCACCCAATTGCATTCATGATGATTGTCGGAATCGCATTCCAAGGATTGGCAGAATCGTTCATTTCACCTCGTTTCCTAGAATATTTCTCGCTGCAAGCCCCAAAAGGGGAAGAGGGATTGTATCTTGGCTTTAGCCACTTACACTCTTTCCTTTCGAGCCTGTTCGGCTTCATCATGTCGGGCTTCTTGCTCGAAGAATATTGTCCTTCGCCAGCCCATTTTGGTGGTCGAACACCCGAATGGATTGAAGCAACAGCGCATGCCCACTACATTTGGTACTACTTTGGAGCAATTGCGCTCGTTTCAGCCGTTGCCCTGATTATCTATGGCATTGTGGTGAAAAGAATTGATAGTAAAAAAGCTGTGGCCACGCCGCAATAAGCTCTGGCTGCGCCGCTAGGCTTCGCGCAATAAGCTTTGGCTGCGCCGCTAGGCTTCGCGCTGTAAGCAAAGCAGCGAAGCTAAAGCGGCGCAGCCAAAGCAGCAAAGCCAAAGCGGCAAAGCCAAAGCGGCAAAGCCAATGCAGCAAAGCTAAAGCTCATAAATAAAATATAAAAAATGAAAGTCTTTAAATTTGGTGGAACATCAGTCGGCAGCGTGAAAAACATGAATGCTGTGATGGAATTAGTCGCCGATGGCGAACAAAAAATCATTGTTCTTTCTGCCATGTCGGGCACAACCAACGCCCTCGTGGAGATTGCCGATTATTTGGCAAACAAAAACAAAGATGCCGCTTCT
>JBKECD010000179.1:0-5177 GCA_047974225.1 Mangrovibacterium sp. | reverse complement strand
GAGAAACGAAGACGAATCAGCCAAACGAGGTGTTGATCAGGTAAAAACCATCGTAGAGGGCGTGTATGAACCCAATCGCTTTTTAGAGATTATTCGTGATTATATTTACTTTCCCGACAAAAAATCAGAGAAAGAAGAAGAGATCGTTTGCCGCTATCCTCAGTTTTTTGCTACCCGAATGCTCCGAGAGAGTGTGGTCAAGGCTCACGCAGCCAACAGCCGTAAGGGAGGTACTTATTTTGGAGCAACAGGCTGTGGCAAAACCTATACGATGATGTTTTTGGCTCGTCAGCTTTCCTTGCGATGCAGCGAGCTTGGTTCGCCTACCATTGTCATGATTGTGGATAGAGACGACCTGCAAACACAAGCCGGAAAACTGTTTCTTCATTCCGAAGAGTTTTTATCGTTGGGGGCAGCTAAAATAATTGCCGATAGAGCAGACCTAAGAACAGAAATGTCAATTAGAAAGTCTGGCGGCTTCTTTATCTGCACCATCCAAAAGTTCTGTGAAGAAATCGGCGAACTCAATACCCGAAGAAACATTGTCTGCTTTTCCGACGAGGCACATCGCACACAAGTGAAATTGGATAAGCAACTGAAAGTAAAAGATAAAATAACAGCAGGCAACAATGAAAAGGCTATCGGAGCGTTTGTAACAAAGCCTTATGCCGAGCATCTGCGTTGTGCATTTCCCAATGCTACATTTGTGGGTTTTACAGGCACTCCAATAGAAGAAACTATTCAAGTGTTTGGTGAGGTGGTGGATAGCTACACCATGCAGCAATCAGTGGACGATGATATTACAGTTGCATTGAAATATATCCCACGCATAGCCAATGTTACACTTGATAGTGAGAAAGTAAAAGAGATAGACGCATACTATAAACAGTGTGCCGATGAGGGAGCTACGGAAGACGATGTGGTGGCAAGTAAAAGTGCTATGAGTGCTATGGAGGTGATTCTTGGCGATGAAGAGCGTTTGGAGCGTTTGGCTACAGATATTATAACGCACTACACCAATGCTTGTGAAAACAAAACAGATGTGGTGCAAAAAGCCATGATTGTGTGTAGCAAACGTAAAATTGCATATCGCCTACTGCAAAAGTTCAAAGCGCAAAAGCCCGAATGGTTTGAAGAGAGAAAGTCGCCCGATGATAGCAAATTAACGGCTGAAGAGTTAAAAAAACTACCGCCAATGCCCACCATTGCCCTAGTGGCCACTCGTGGTAAAAACGACCCGGCAGATATGTATCACTATCTAGGCGATAAGGCTAGAGCTAAAAAGCTAGATGATGCATTCAAGATGGAGAACTCAAATTTCCGCATTGTAATCGTGGTAGATATGTGGATTACAGGCTTCGACGTTCCTTGCCTAAGCTACCTTTACAACGATAAGCCACTCCAAAAACAAACTCTGATTCAAACCATCAGCCGAGTTAATCGCAAATATACAGGCAAAGAGTTCGGATATGTGATTGACTATATTGGCATTCGTGAAAATATGATGGCAGCCATGCGAACGTTTGGAGGTCGCACCTTTGGACCGAGCGATGATGATGTGGCGCAATCGTTGGAGGCTCTTATCATTGAGCTGAAAATAATCAGTGATGTATTTGCAGGTTTCGACATAACGCCATTTACCGATTCCGACACCACACCATTGGAGCGATTAGAATGCTTATCATCGGCAGCCGATTATATCATCACATTAACCGAACAACTCAACCTGAGCAACGAAAAGAATAAGCCCAAAACAGTTAGCGTAAAAACATTCTTTATGGGGCATGTCAGACGATTAAGAACAGCTTATGACATTTGCCAGCCATCAAATGTGCTTACCAATGAGCAACTATCCTTGTCGCAGTGCTTTATGGCAGTTGCTTCTTATATTCGGAAAACATCGGGCGAAAAACACGATGCTGAAAGCATGAACCGAGTGGTTGAAAAAATGGTTGCCGAAGCCTTAAAATGCAATGCTGTTGTAGATATTTTGGAAACCGATGTGGAGGAGAATATATTCAGTCCAGAGTTTGTGGAGCAGTTAGACTGCATAAAACTACCAGCCACCAAACTGGAGGTTTTAATAAAGATGCTTCGTAAGTCAATCAAAGAGTATAAGCGCACGAATAGAATAGCAGCCGAAAAGTATGAAGAATTGCTCCATAAAACGCTTGAAGAATACCACAGCAGAAGGGCAAGTTTATCTTCAGATGAAGCCACAGCAACACAAGCAGAGGCGGTAGATTCGATTATCAGAGATGCTACACAACAGGCATTGGATATCATGTCGAAATTAGGAGAAGACAAAGAAAGCTTTAGAAAACTCGGTTTGACTTTCGAGGAAAAAGCTTTTTATGATATTCTGATGCACCTGCGAGACAAACATAACTTTGAGTTTGGAAAGGATCGAAAAGTGGGTAGTTTGATTGTAAACGATAAATGTAAGCTCCTAGCGCAGAAAATTAAAGAGCTGATAGATACGCAATCATCATTTACTGATTGGCTCAACAATAGCAATGTAAGAGCAGATCTAAACCAAAAAATATTCTTCTGCCTACATGAAAATGGCTACCCACCGCAACATAATGATGAAGTGTTTGACCAAGTAATGGTGCAGGTTGAGAATTTTAAACATAAAAACTAATCTTAAAGTCTTAGGGATTAAAGAATGTTTTATCAAGTGGAGGGAGTGCGCCAATATGTGGTGGATTCTGTGATTATTTAATGAAGACGCATGCAATGCGTCTCTACCCATTCGGCATTTATCGCTAGGTTGGAATAGTTCCGTAGGGCAATCAGCCGATAGGCGAACAACGCCCCAACAGGGCGTATTGTAGAGCCGCATTGAATGCGGCTCTCACAACAACCCAGATAGTGAATTGACATAGACACACGACAATCAATAAAAAGTGTATCTTTGCGCAGCGATAAAAATATCGCCCTCAAAAAAGAATACACATGGCTCAATTTCCATATCTCCAAGCTGAGCAGCTTTCCAAACGCTTCGCCGAAAATTATCTTTTCCAAGATATTTCATTCACCATCTTTCAAGACCAAAAGGTTGCTCTCATCGCTAAGAATGGTGCCGGGAAGACCACTCTCATGGAAATCCTCGCTGGCAATGACACGCCCGATGGCGGACAAATCACGGTGAGCAATGGGGTGAAAATCGGATATCTTCGTCAAACGCCCGATTTAAATCTCGACCTGACGGTGCTCGAACAAGCTCTGCTTTCTGAAAACCCTGCGCTGCAAGTGGTGCGCGATTTCGAGGAGGCTATCAAGCAAAATAATCAGTCGGAAATTGAGCGACTGACCGTGCTCATGGAGGAGCATGGGGCATGGGATTTTGAGGTGCGAGTGAAACAGATTCTGTCGCAATTGAAGATTGAAAATTTTCAGCAGAAAGTGGGCGAACTCTCGGGCGGACAACAAAAACGAGTGGCACTCGCCAATGTGCTGGTGAATGAACCCGACCTTTTGATGCTCGATGAGCCAACCAACCACCTCGATTTGGAGATGATTGAATGGCTGGAGCAGTATCTCGCTAAATCGAAATGTACGCTCTTCATGATTACCCACGACCGCTATTTTCTCGACCGGGTGTGCAATGAAATCCTAGAAATTGACGATAATCAGGTTTATTCCTATAAAGGTAATTATAGTTATTATCTCGAAAAACGCGAGGAACGCATTGCGCAACTTCAAGCGAGCACCGAAAAGGCGCAAAACCTCTATCGCACCGAGCTGGAATGGATGCGCCGAATGCCTAAAGCTCGTAGTCATAAGGCGAAATATCGCATCGACCAATTCGCTGATTTGAAGCAGAAAGCAGGTTTTCGCATGCGTGAAGATAAGTTGGAATTAGGCATTTCTTCGGCACGCATCGGGAGTAAGATTCTGGAGCTTGAAAATGTTTCAAAAGCCTATGGCGAACTTCGGCTGATTAATGATTTCAGCTATAAATTTCAGAAGTTTGAAAAGGTGGGTATTGTGGGGAAGAATGGCACGGGGAAATCGACATTTCTGAATGTCATCACCAACCAAATAGCGGCTGACAGCGGCACAATCGACTGGGGGCAGACGGTGAAAATCGGCTATTATCAGCAGTCGGGCATGGACTTTTCGCCCTCCGACACGCTGATAGAAGTGGTGAAGGAGATTGCCGAAGTGGTGGTCTTTGCCGATGGTTCACGCATGACTGCTAGTCAGTTGCTCACTCGCTTCCTCTTTCCGCCCGAAACGCAATATGGGCTGATTGAGAAATTGAGTGGGGGAGAGAAACGCCGCCTTTACCTCTGTACCATCTTAATGCAAAACCCCAACTTCTTGATTCTCGATGAGCCGACCAACGACCTCGACATCATGACACTCAATGTGCTAGAAGATTATCTTTCGGCATTTGGTGGCTGCGTGCTGGTGGTGTCGCACGACCGTTATTTCATGGATAAAATCGTGGATCATCTTTTTGTCTTCGATGGTGATGGCAATATCAAAGATTTCCCCGGCAATTATTCGATTTATCGGAATTGGGCAGACGAACAAGAGGAGCTTCGGAAGCAAGAAGCCGCACAAGAGAAGCCTAAACCGATTGAAAATAAAGCTCCAAAGAAGAACACCGCCAAGCTTTCTTTCAACGAAAAACGAGAATTTGAACAGCTGGAACTCGAACTTCCGAAGCTGGAAGAAGAAAAAGAAGCCTTGGAAACAGCGATGAACTCGGGAGAGCTGACACCGCAAGAATTGCTAGAAAAATCGCAACGCTATACTATATTAAAGGACGAACTCGACGAAAAAGAAATGCGCTGGCTGGAATTGAGTGAGAAAGTGTAGGGAAGTGCTTGAGTGCCTAAGTACCTAAGTACCTGAGTAGCTAAGTTCCTAAGTGCCTGAGTTCCCACTGGCGAAGCTACTCAGGTACTTAGGTACTCAGGCACTTAGGAACTTTTAAAAAAAAACACTAAATAAGTTCCAAGTTATCGTATTTATGCGTACTTTGCGGTCTGAAATGGAAAATCAAAAAATCTCGATACTAAAAAAATTATAATAATGAAGTTACTAGAACAAATTATCAAAAATGCACAAGAGGCGCAAAAGCGCATCGTGCTGCCAGAGGGTTCTGAACCTCGCACACTTAGAGCTACTGAAATTATCTTGAAAGATGGAATTGCACGAGT
>JBKECD010000101.1:0-4383 GCA_047974225.1 Mangrovibacterium sp. | reverse complement strand
TGGCATCGCCAATTCTGAAAACGATGCAAGAGGTCTATCATAATAAGTATGGCAAAACACCTGAAATCAAAGCGGTGCATGCAGGCTTAGAATGTGGCATCTTGGGCGGCAAATATCCTAACTGGGATATGATTTCCTTTGGTCCAACAATTCGCTACCCCCACTCACCCGATGAAAAAGTAAATGTCGCAACAGTGGCTAAATTCTGGGACTTCACTTTGGAAGTGCTCAAAAACATTCCATCTAAATAAGTAATAAAGCGACCCTACACGTGGGGTCGCTTCTTTTTTTTTAGCATTTCGCCAAAATAAATCCATCTGAACGATAGTTTTTATTTATAAAATGGTATTTTTGCTAGCAATCTTTTAAAACGATAAAATATGAGTTCACAAGACAAGAGTTTCTTCGGTCATCCCGGCGGTTTGGCCACTCTATTTGCGACTGAAATGTGGGAACGTTTCAGTTATTATGGCATGCGCGCTTTGCTCGTGCTATTCCTAACAACCGAGTTGGTCAATGGCGGTTTCGGTTTCGACCGCGACACAGCTTTCCAAATCTATGGTATCTTCACAGCCTTGGTTTATGTTACCCCGATGATTGGTGGCGTGCTTGCCGACAAAGTGTTGGGTCAGCGTATGACAATCTATATCGGTGGTCTGACCATGGCTATCGGTCAATTCATGCTCGCATGGGCTGCGGTGCATCATGGCGAAGGTGATTTGCCTGCGGCACGTGAGTTTTGGTTCTATTGCGGACTAGGTGTGCTCATCTTGGGTAATGGCTTCTTCAAACCAAACATCTCGACCATGGTGGGCGATTTATATGACAATAACGACCCTCGTAAAGATGGTGGTTTCACTATCTTCTATATGGGTATCAACCTCGGCGCATTCATTTCTCCATTCGTGGCTGGCTATCTTGGCGAGCAAGTGAGCTGGGAATATGGCTATATGGCAGCTGGCGTGGGTATGATTGTCGGCGTGATTTGGTTCTTGATGCGTTCGGAACGCACATTGGGACACATCGGTATGCCTCCAAAAACTCCTGACACGCAAACTCGATTAGCTCCTAAGAACTGGGCAATAGTTGCCTTATATGTGGGCTGCTTAGTGTTTGGTGTGATTGGTTTCATGAAAGGTTGGAGCGCACTTTCTGATGCAGCTACTACTTGGATTATCCGCATTGTGGCTATCCTTGGTGGCGGTTATCTGTTGTTCTCTATCATCAAAGACACTGACGGCAAAGACCAATGGACACGTGTAGCTGTAATCTTCATTTTGGCATTCTTCAACATCTTCTTCTGGGTTGGTTTCGAGCAAGCCGGCACAACATTCAACATGTTTGCGGCTGAAAACACCGACCGTGTCATTGGAAGTTTCACTATTCCTGCATCATGGTTTCAATCCATCAATGCGATTTTCATCGTTTTGCTTGCCCCTGTGTTCTCTATCATGTGGGTGAAATTGGGAAAATGGAATCCTAAGACACCATTCAAATTTGGTTGGGGTATGTCGCTTCTTGCAATCGGTGCTGCGGTGATGGCGGTGGCTGATGGTCTGACTCAAGGCGGAACAAACTTGGTTTCTCCACTTTGGCTGACTTTGGTTTACCTCATCTTCACTTGTGGTGAGCTTTGCATCTCTCCTATCGGCTTGTCGATGGTTACAAAACTTTCTCCTCCCAAATTGGTTTCTACGATGATGGGATTGTGGATGTTCTCTCTTGCTGCTGGTAACTTCGGTGCATCGCAAATGGAGAAACTTTCTCGCACCTTGGAAGCAAGCACAGGCACTGAAATCAATGTATTCTGGTTTGTGTCAGCCATCACTGCTGTGGCTGCGGTGCTGTTGTTCATCCTTGGTCCATGGCTGACTAAAATGATGAAAGGCATCGACTAGTCGATACTTTTATAATATATCAAGCGGCTTATTCGGTGAACGGATAAGTCGCTTTTTTTATTGAAACTATTGATAGCCAAAATAATTATTCTACCTTTGAACTGAATTACAAAAAAACAGCACCATGAATTTAGCATTGACAAACAACACCATCGATAGATACTTCAGCTTTCTGAGCAATCTAGATAATGCTTCCAAGAAAATGTTAGCTGTAAAATTGATTGAGTCGATAGATGTGGAGCTAGAGAAGATTGAGCCAATCGCGGCGAAACAAAAGAAAGATGCTGATATCAGCAGTCTGTATGGAGCATGGGAAGACGACCGAGATTCAGATGAAATCATTCGAGATCTAAGAGCTTCGAGAATTGAAAAGTCAAACTTAGAATTGTTTTGATGAAATACTTACTTGACTCAAACATATGTATCCATTATCTCAAAGGAAAGTTTGGATTGATTGACAAACTCTTTGAGGTGGGTATGGAAAATTGTGCTATTTCTGAAATTACATTAGCAGAACTGGTTTACGGTGCAGAATACAGTCAAAATGCAGCGAAGAACCATCAATTAATATCTCAATTTGTCTCTCAACTTGCAATCCTACCTATATTTGATTCAATCTATCTCTATGGAAAAGAGAAATCTCGCTTGCGAAGAAAAGGAACTCCAATTAGCGACTTTGATTTATTGATTGGCTGCACAGCGGTGGAAAAAAATCTAACCATGGTAACTGAAAATGTTCGAGAATTTGAACGGATTTCAAACATCAACATTGAAAATTGGGTTGTCAGAGGCTAGTCAAATGGAGGGAGTTTCATACCGCTCCAACGTCTGCTTCAATCTCTTCTTGATATTCCGCCGAAGTCTTTTGGGCGAAATAACTCGCATGCCATCTCCAAAGCCCAAGATTTCTTTCTCCAATTCATAATTATGCTGCACAAACAAGGAAATGACAATCCCCTCACGGGTTCGTTCCACTAACTTCTGTGAATGATGCAGCGGCTTGGTCAGCACATAAGGCGCATGATAGTGCGTAACAAAAAGCTGCACTTCTTCGGCTTCTTGATTTAAAACAGTTACCCCAATCACATTCCGAAAATAACTCTCGGCATCAAATGACACGCCTTCCTCAAAGTGTTTGTCAGAGACTTTCAACTCCACAATTCGGTCAATTGCCAACGTAAGCATCGGATAGGCATTATTCTTCGAACCAATGACAAACCAGCGATTGCGAAATTCTTTGAGCAGATAAGGGTATAATATAAAAGCATCCGACTGCCTTGCCTTAAACGATTGATAGGTGATTTCAATCACCCTTTTTTCAGCGATCGCGTTATACAACACCTCTAAATGCTCAATCCCTTTCAACGCTTCGTTCTTTTCAAAATCAATCACCGGTCTTCGTTTTTCTTTCTGCGCATGCACTTGGTCTTCCAGCTTATGCACCATAGCATCAAGCTCCTTGAAGTGTGCAAATCCTTTAAACTGCTTCAGAAAATCCACCGTCTGCGAAAGTTTTTCCAAGTCGCTTTCTGAAATCGGACTATTCATGATGCTATAATCAGCCTCAGCATAACGATAATACTTCTTTTCATCCACCACGATTGGAGCATTATAGCCCAGCTTGTCGCTTCGCATCATCTGAATATCAAGCTGCACCGTGCGCCGACTCACCCCACTCCTGATGCCCTCATATTCATAAAGCGCATCGGAACAAGCTTCAATCAAGTCTTCTAAAGTCCATCTTCGATACTTATTTTGCAAGCATTTGTCGATCGTTTTATATCGGATTAAAGCATTCTTATTGACAGGCATAATTCTTTTTTTTTGCGAAAAATAGCATTTTTATTTCATTGCGCAAAAAGATTGCGCAGTGGTGTTTCATCTTTGCAAAGTGAAACATTAAAATCAATACATCATGAAGCAAATTATTGCAGAAAACGTCGGTGTGCCAATCAAAATTTGGCTCGAAGACATTGAGCCAAATGCTTTGGCTCAAGCACACAACCTCACCAACCTGCCTTTCGTGTTTCGACACGTCGCCTTGATGCCCGACTGTCATTCGGGCTATGGCATGCCCATCGGCGGCGTGCTCGCCACGAGTGGCGTGGTGATTCCTAATGCCGTGGGCGTGGACATTGGCTGCGGCATGTGTGCCCTCAAAACTTCACTCACCGAGATTGACACCGACACACTCAAGCAAATCATGTCGGGCATTCGCCAATTAATTCCGCTAGGACTCAACCACCAAAAAGAACGTCAAGATGAAAGCCTGATGCCCTCACTCGAAGCTCTCCCACCGCAAGCGGTGGTGCGCAATCAGTATTTGTCGGCTTTAAAACAGATTGGCACACTAGGTGGCGGAAATCACTTCATCGAAATTCAGAAAGGTTCTGATGGACATATCTGGGTGATGATTCACTCGGGCAGTCGAAACTTAGGCTACAAAGTAGCTGCGCACTATAATAAACTTGCCGAACGATTAAAT
>JBKECD010000063.1:0-3223 GCA_047974225.1 Mangrovibacterium sp. | reverse complement strand
ATGCGACGCAAACTTTTCATAGATGGGGGTTGGAATCCATCGTTCGCCAAAGTTGAAGTCGAGTTCCGCAAAGGGAATGGGCGTGGGAAAGGCGGCTTGCAAGGCGTGAAGTGAGTGCTTTGCCGGCTCATCATCGGGATTGTTTTCCACATATTGCTGCACCTCTTCAGCTTTGGAAATCACATTGCCGGCAATGAATTTATCTTTGCTTTCAAAGTCGTTTATCAGCGGATTGAAAAACACCTGACCATGCAGCTCGTGCATCATCTCTTCGGAAGAAAGTCCGCACAGTTGCTGCATATAATCCATCTGCACCCGACCATGCTGATTGAGCGAGGCTGCCAAGGCTTCATGGGCATTTCCCACCTGCGTTATCTCTTCGGAACGAAAGGAAACTGGCTGCTGAAAGATGTCGGCTTTCACCGCCTTTCCCTCCACAAAGCGTTCGAGGGAGAGGATTTCTGCACTGCCAGCGTCCATCTTCAGCAGCCCCACATGGGCAGGTTCGTTCAGATTGCCAAAGCGAGCCACAAAGCCATCGTAAGTTTCATTGAGCTTGCTGCGAAGTTCCGTTTGCTCGATGTGGGTCTGCGTTTCTGCGGAATAGAGTGCGTGATAGGCATCTCGAAACTCGATGTAGGCAGTCGCTTTTTGCTGCTGAATGGGCGATAGTTTCAGCGGATTAAACGCCCAATTCAGTTGGTGGTGTTTCGAGAGATAGCCCACCTGATTATCATCTGCCAACCACGAACCCTCCTTGAGGTGCGGAAGCACTTGTTCAGCTCCCAACGCACGAGGCATGAAGCGTTCCGCCTGTTTCAATTCCGCTTTCAATCGGCGATATTGCTCTTCCTTTCGCGCATCAAAAACAGGAGCAACGCCCCGTTGATAGGCTTGCTCCTCGATGGCTCGAAACTCCGCTTCAAAGCCATCAACATAGGACTTCAACTGCTCATAGCCTTTGGCATCGAAAGCCGGATGGGCAAAGTCTTCGCCAGAAGTCTTTGCAGCTTCGAGCTTTTGATGCGCCGAAGTCTTCTGTTGTGGCTTTGCCAATTCGTTGTTTGGAGAAGAAGAAAGTCCATCGGCTGAGGGTTTTCCCGAAGCTGTTGGACTTTCCAATGCATCGAATAGGCTAGCCATTTGCATCTTTTGCGCTTCAAAATTAGCTCGTGCAGCAGCTCGATCTAGCCGCTGATTACCTTTCAGAATCAGTTCTTCTCGCCATTCTAAGGGAGCATTCTCTTCCGCTTTATTGAGATTACTTAGTAGTTTTTTCTGATTTTCTTTCAGGCGAAGTATAGCTTGCGGAATTGCCTTTTGTTTGGTGTTGGCATTGGTGTTGTTTTTTCGACTTTGTGGTTTTGTTTCAGCCTCGGACATACCAAATAAATCATACAGGGTCATGATCGGAGTGGGACTAGCTGCTTGCATTTGATGAGCTGGTTTTTCCGCCTGCACTGGCTGAGGTGCTTGTGGGATAGTAATCGCCTGCGTGTTTTCTCGTTTGGGAGTATATTGCCGATACCGATCGATATTTAGGTGTTGTTTGAAATCGGCATCAAGCATGCGCTGAAGGTCATTTGCCATACTTTCGATTCCGCCCCCATGGGTGAAGATAATAGCCGTTTTTCCATAAGGATCGCTGTCGATTTTCGATGCCGTGTGCAGCACCTTGGAGAAATCTTGAAAGGAATTGTTGATGCTGATACCATTGCTCAACTTTCGGCATTCGATGAAGTTCCGCTGGTGTTGGTTCATGCCATTTTGGAGCGTGTTTTTCTGCAAGATGATTAAATCCGACCCCACTTCAGTGCCAGCATTATCTACAAATAGATTATTGGGCAAGCGCACCACCGAAACCACATCACACTGCTGCATGAGGTATTCACGCACAGGGCGATTCCGTTCGTTATTGAGTACCCCTTGTGAAGTGATGAAAGCAATAATTCCACCTTCTCTGACAGTTTGCACGCTTTTGGTGAAAAAATAATTATGAATGGCTTTAGTAGATTGTTTCACTCCGTCATGTTCATGTCGCGAAAGCTCGGAATCGAACACATGCAGGTCGCCAAAGGGAATGTTTGAGCTCACGATATCAAACGCCCCGTTGTAGTCTTTCCCAATTTGTTCATAACCCTGCACTCGAATTTGAGCATCAGGATAGAGTTGTGAAAGAATCAATCCAGTGAGCTCATCTTTCTCGAAGCCCACGATTTGAGCCTGTGGATGCTGCGCTTGAAACGAAGAAATGAATGCACCTATGCCAGCACTAGGTTCCAAAATATTTTGCGGAGAAATTCCATGATTTTGCATGCTGCTTGTCAGCGCATCGATGATGGGCTGAGGGGTATAAAATGCAGTGAGCGTGGAGTTTTTAAGAGATGAAAAAAGGCGTTTATATTCTTTCTCCGAATCGCTATTCGCCCGCAATAGTTCGTGCAATTCCTGCACCAAAGGGAATAAATCATGCTCATACTTTTGCCATTGAAACAAATCATGCACTTTTTCGGCAGGATTCAGAATGGCTTTGATGCCGCCAAAACCCGAGTATGCCAAAAGAACTTCTCGTTCGACACTAGTTGCTTGCCGCTTTTCTTGTTGCAGCCGAAAGGCAAGCTTTATGGCATCAATATTTTGGCGTAGATGTTCTTTCTTATTATAGCTCATTGCCAAGCCCCTCCTCAAGCATTAACTGGATGGTTCCCACCAGTTCAGTGTATAATTGTGTATAACGCTCATCGGTGAAATAGTCATCGCCGAGCTCGTAATGTTGAAAAACGGGCAGGCAAGCCTCCAGAAGTTCTAAAACTTCGTTGGTCATAGCGTCCAGCGGTACATCATAGGCAAACTCCTTTTGCAGCACCTCTAAAAGTGTTTGAAAAGGCGAAAAATGAAGTCCTCGAAAAAGTACAAGCATGGCAAGTTCATCGGCTTCCACCGTTGTTGCGTCATGTTTAATAGCATCGCTATAAGCCTGCGCTGCCAATGCGGCTCTTTCCTTGATAAAACGTGGAAAATGAAGCTTTTCGGGGTGGTTTTCTGAAAGATATTGATATAATTTGAGTTGAAAATACATGATTTTGAAATTGTAATAGTAAAGAAAAATGATGCGGAGCGTAATTCTCCTTGTCAATAGCTCGCCCAAACGTTTTTTCTTGTCATTGACAGCGTCAATAGCTTGCTCAAACGTTTTTTCTTGTCATTGACCGTGTCAATAGCT
>JBKECD010000145.1:0-11816 GCA_047974225.1 Mangrovibacterium sp. | reverse complement strand
TACTGATAGGACGTCCACCCCACAAACTTTCCATTGATAAACACCGAGTCGGCATCCACAATGCATCCCAATTCAATCATTCCCTCTTTGCCGAGCATCGACTGCGGAATTTTCACCGTCTTGCGCATCCACACCGCACCGTTCACTTTTTCCAGCTCCGTGCCATGCCATTTGCTAGGCAGCTGAACGGTCTTCCAATCCTTATCTTTCAGCTTCTTTGCCGACCATTTATTCAGTCCCTCATCATTGGCATTCATCTCCACGTGCCAGTCATAGGAAGTCTTAGCGTCAGCATCTTTCACCGACTGCACATAGGCATCGTCTTTCACCTTTTGCAATTCGGCATACGCCTCTTCGTAAGGCTTCAGATATTCCTCTGCCATCCACGACTCCACAGGCGAGCCACCCAATGCGGAGTTAATCAGCCCCACAGGGATATTGTATTTTCGGTTGATTTCATCGGCAAAGAAATACGCCACGGCTGAAAACTCCATGATATCTTGCTGATTGGCGTGATACCATTTCGCCCCGCTGGTGTTTTCACGTTGCACCTTGAAGTCGTAGGTTTTCGGCACTCTGAACTCTCGAATTTGGTTGTTATCCACTTGTGCGACTTCATCAGCATATAAATCAAGCACCCGACGAATAGGCAACTCCATATTCGATTGCCCCGAACAGAGCCACACCTCACCGATGAGAATATCTTTCACCGAAACTTCATTGCTCGCTTTGAAATCCATTTGGAAAGCTCCGCCCGCTTCTTGAGCTGGCAAGTTGATGAGCCACCTGCCATCATCGGCAGTGGTGGCGTGATAGGTTTCTCCCTTGAAAGTCATTGTTACTTCCTCCTTTGGCGAAGCCCAGCCCCAAATCTTTAGGGGGACATCACGTTGCAGCACCATGCCATCGGCAATGATTTCTGGAAGTCGAATTTGTGCCGAGCTGCTCAGCGCAAATAATAAACAGATTAAGAATGTTGATAGTTGTTTCATATTTAAAATTTAAGTCCTAAGCCTAGGGGGCTTGGGTTAATTGTATATTGAATTTTTTGTTGGCAATCTCAGATTGTTCTTCAAATATCTACTTTTTTTGTAGAAGTGAAAATTTTGTTTCTATTAAATCATACACATGGAAATAACGTTTGAAAAAGAATACCTGCGAGAATTATATGAGGAAGGAAAGGCTTCTAATAAGAAGTATCGTTTCCAACCCGATATCATAAAGCGGTATCAAGCACGTATTAAGTAGTTTATTATGAAAAAATATACTTGTGCTCGTCTAGTGCATCCTGGCGAAATTCTCAAAGAAGAAATTGAATATCGCGAACTTTCACAAAGCAAGCTTGCCGAACAAATCGGAATGCCATACAAGGCGCTAAATCATATTTTAAATGGACATCGTTCTTTGACCCCTTCAACCGCTATGCTCTTTGAAGCTGCTCTAGGCATTCCTGCTGATATGCTGATTGGCTTGCAAACAGACTACACCATGAGTTTGGTGAAGCAAGACAAATCATTTGCCGAACGTCTAGCTCAAATACGCAAAGTGGTTGCAGTGCTCTAAATCTATTCCGCACCACTCACATACAAAGCAAGCATAGTGCCCACAAAGCCTCCGGCTTGCTCAACGCTGAGATATTTCGCATCCACTCCACCGATGAGCAATTCATCATTCACATAGAAGTTGAATTGCGCATCTTCACACACCACACGGAGCTGAACCTCATCAGCTGAACCATTCAGCTCCGCTTTGGCAAGCTCCCGTTTGGTGATTTCGGCGTTGATTTCAGCATCATACACCCCTCGTTTTACATCTCCTCCCTCTTCAGCTCGACAAACAACAACGCAAGACTTGCCCTCACGCTGCGTCGTGCCAAAGATAATATGATAGGCTTTATTCTGAAACAAAGTGATGCCTGCAAAGTCAGTTTCTGAACCCGGGGTGAATTGCACCTTGGTTTCAAATGTGAAATCATGGTGCTGCTGTCTGACACCAACGAAAGCGGAAAGCTTTTGCTCACGCAAGTTGGTGGGCTGAGCGGTGAGCATCACCCCTGAGCGTTCTGCCGGAAAAGACCACCATTGTGCTTGAGGTGTGCGCAAGAACATCCATGATAGCGGAAACTTCTTTTCCTCGAATGCTTCTGTCCATTTGAAATTGCCATTTTGCACTTTTTGTGCTGTCCCATCCACCAATATTGGCACTTCCGTGCCACTTTCCAACAGATAAGCCCAACCGTTGCGCCACTCAAAGGGAAGCATGAATGTTTCTCGTCCGATGTTGAAATCATTGTTGGCGGTATAGGGGCGACAAGCCAAAAACACCACTCGCCACGAGCCATCGGGCATTTGCTCGATGTCGGCATGACCAGCATTGCTCACGGGGTTTGCTCGGTTCGGATCTAATGTGCGCTGAGTCAGCACGGGGTTGTGCGGACAAGCTTCATACTCGTCCCAAATGTTTTTGCTCCGATAGAAACACACCGCATGGTCGCTAGAAGTGCCCCCTTCCGAAGCCAACAAATAATAAAAGTCGCCAATATGATAGAGGTGAGGACCTTCAATCCACACAGGTTTTTCTTTGAGTTTATTTCCGCCATTGCGGATCATTCGGCGTTCGCCGATAGTTTTCCCTGTTTCAAGGTCTATCTTTTGCAACCAAATAGCCTTGTGCCCCTCATATAAACTTCCCCCCACAGGATCTTGGTTGTTGCAGATATACGCCGTCCCATCACGGTCGATAAATAAGGAAGGGTCGATGCCCTGCACCTCGGGCAGCCAAATCGGATTGCTCCAATCGCCAGCTGGGTCTTTCGTCTTCACCATAAAGTTGCCCCCACCGCCCACAAAGGTGGTTACCAAATAAAACGTATCATCAAATTCGTTGTAGGTGATTGCGGGCGCATATATTCCTTGCGAAACACGCTTGTCGAAGTTTTGATATTGCTCCTCCCGGTTGAGCACATTGCCAATTTGCTCCCAATTCACCATGTCGGTGCTTCGGAAAATAGGCATAGCAGGAAAAAAGGAGAAAGTCGATGACACCATATAATAGTAATCACCCTTTCGGCACACTGAAGGGTCGGGATAGCATCCCTGCAACACTGGGTTGTAGTATTGGTTTTCCCCTCGTGGGGTTTCATTGTAGAACTCATCGTTGCCTTGATATGCCACATATTGAAAATAAGCCACCCCTTGGGGCAGACTTATCTTTTCTGTCGAACAAGCCACAAAGACTAATGCAACTAGAGTAAGTATTTTATATTTCATCCTATTTTTAAATTAAGTGTAAATATCATCTCGGACCCAAGAAACGGTCGCCATTGAAATGAATCATATGTTCGGGGACTTCCATAATCCAAACTTCGGTGTCCCAAGCAATATTATTGGTATGTTTTTTGAACTCGGAAAAATCAGGGAAAGCAGAAACATAAATCTTGCCCGCACTACAATCTTTCAGAAATTCTTCAAGCTCGGCAATTCGCTTTGGCGACATTGGACCATGCGAAGTAACCGCCTCAATCAAGTATAGCCAATCTTTTTTTTCATCGTAAATAACCACATCGGGCAGTTTGCTGTGCGCTGTAATTGGAATGCCTATGCGTTCCAAGGCTTCATGGTCTAGATATAAATCTTTCTTTTCAGTATCTCCCACATAAAGCAAGCGAGCTCCTTGAGCAAAATAAGATGCAAAGTTCTCAATAATTGCAGCCTGAACCTCATTGTGCATCCCTGGAGAAAGTTTCAAAATGCGCCCGTCATTAAGTTGCAATGGAACTCTTGACCTTTCTCTTTCTGCATCATATTTTTCCTTTAGTGTCCCAACTTGAATTTTAAACTTCTCCACCGACGCTTTCCATGCTTTCGTTTTAAAGGTCTTCACGGTTTCCAAGGCTATCTCGGAAATAGCATAATGAGCTCGAGGACTATTCACAGGCAAATCAGGAGCATCGGGATTATACACAGCAATGCCAGCTTGCACGAATTGATGCAACACTTGTCGTCTAAAAGTTTCTCGAGTATTTGGGGCATATTCCTTTTTGTAATGCTCAGCAATGAATGCCATAATCCCTTTCGATACACCATGGCTGTGCTTGAAAGCATCCGACCATTTAGTTTTTTCATCGAGATTGCACAACGCTAAGAGTGTGTATCCAGATATCTCATTTTGCTGAGCATTAGGCAACCCCAATTCCTTTAAAATCTCTTGTGCTTCGTATATTTTTGACATTTGTTTTTTCTAAAAGAACTTCCTTAATTACGTTATCTATTTCTTGTTGATTGCAATGTGGCAATGAATTTACTTTATTCCCAATGATTTCAACATCTCTCAATGGAGGCATTTTTATTTGTTTCAATTCTGATGCGCCAACTTGAGTATTCCCATTGAAGCTTCTGAAGTATGTGTCAAACAGCTTGCTGCTAAACAGAGCCGAAAGTCCCCAAACCTCAGCTTCTGACAAATCTCCGTTAGGACGATAAATATAGTTAATGTGGTTTTCCACGCCAATCATCTCGACATCTATATTTCGAGAAAAATAGGGGCAACACACCAAGCGACTTTTATCGTCTTTCGAACTAAAACGTCGAAGGAAAATGTAGTTCTTGTTTTTCAATAAAACTTTCTGAGAGCTTTTGCTCATTTCAATAAATCGAGCTTTGTTCCCTTTTTGCAGCGGATAAGCAAACTCCATTTCCTTCACATTGTGAAGCCAAACCAAAGGAACAACATTGTTTTGCTCGTCTTTTTTCAAATAATCAGCACAGCGAAATGCCACAACCGGACCTGTTGATATCTGAATGCCAAAATCAGTTAATGTATTGTCCCAACTCTTGAAAATATTAATCGCCTCGGCTTCGCTTGGATTTGAAGGAATGAATAATACTCTTTCCTTGGAATTTAAATCAAGCAATTCATCCGCCAAATAGTTGTATGAAGCCGGAGCATGTAAGCTATTCTCGCCAGATGAAACGCTAATTCGAATAGTGGAATTTATGGCTTTTGTTGCTCGTAGAATAATGTTCTCCTGCAAAACTTGATCTTGCTTAAATAGGCTGTTCCTAGAGCCAAAAATGTGAATATCTGAAATGCTCACATCGTTAAAAAAAGATTGTCGAAAGGCTTTAAAGTAGTTTCCCGCTGCAAAACTTCTTGGAGTAATAAAAATTAGTTCCCCATCTTTTTTGAGCAGTTTTGCTGCTAGCCCCATGAACAAGGCATAAATATTAGGTTGTCCATAAACTAAATCCTTTGCCACAAGGGAGCGTTTATCTGCTTTTGAAATTTTAAAATAGGGAGGGTTTGAAATAATGTAGTCATACTCTCCCCTTTGAGCAGATGCAAACAATGCATTTGACTCAAACACGCTTGAATGATCCAACACAAAATCTTCCTCGCTGATTTGACAGTGAAATTTTATGTCTTGATCTGCTAACCATTGAGCCAAATAATCCACCACCAATTGGGTTTGAATCGCCAGATGCTTGTCGGTTTCATATAGTCTTAGACTTATTTCTGTTATTTCCGAAGAAGAAACCAATTTTTCAATCAAAGAGCACGAAAGTATGGCTGTTCCACAACCGGGGTCTAAGATAGATATCTTTTTTGTCTGAGGCTTGGCAAGATGAGCCATGAAGTCAGATGTCGTTTTTGAAGTAAAAAACTGACCGTTATCTTTTTTATGCTTGCTCGATGTTGAGGCTGCATAAGACAAACCAACATAGTCTGCATATTCCGAAGGGGTCATCTGTTTTTTATCTTGTTTTTTCATCTCACAAAGTTACACTTTTTTGTCAAAGCGCTGATATCTTCAAAAAAGGAGATGCCCAAGTTTCGAGCATCTCCCCTTTCCTTTAGTGTCTTTCCTTCAAATCGTTTTCTATTTCCACTTCCATCTTTTTGTCTATCTCATAGAAGAACAGACAGGCGATAGCAATTAAGAATGTCGCGGTGGGAATCACACTCACTAGCATCTTGATGCCGTGTACTGTTTCGGGCGATTGCACCGCTAGAGCTTCGTTATATCCGAAAGCTCCGAGGATGCCTGCCACCATGGCTCCGCCAATCGAAAGACCAGCTTTCAATCCAAAGACCATCGCCGAAAAGATGATGGCAGTGGCTCGGCGGTTGTTTTTCCACTCTGAATAGTCTGCCACATCGGCAATCATCGCCCACAAAAGTGGTGTGGTGATGCCGTAGAACAAGCCATGACACATTTGCGCCACAAACACGAGCGCAATCGACTCGGGACTGAAGAACGCAAACACCAACAAGAACATCGTGGCGATGAACAATGCCACGCCAAACACATTGCGCTTGCCGTATTTATCGGCGAGTCCTTTCGACAAGCCAATGCCCACCATGGTGAAGATAATTCCCCCGGTGCTAAACAAGCTGAATGCCGAAGTCGCCACATCATCGGGCCACGCCAAGCCAGTGCTCGCAATGAAGCTGTTGAAGCCAATGGCGTGCATGAAGTCTTGCAGGGCAGTGCGGTCGAGATAATTCTCGAAGTAATACACATAAGTTCCCCCCTTGATGGAAAGCGTGATGAACACAAACACGGTGAGCACCAGCATAGCAATCCATGGTTTATTTTTTGAAAGGTCGCGCAGGTCGTCTTTTACACTCGATTGTTGTTCGGGCTTAGGCACGATGCGTTCTTTGGTGGTGAGGAAAGCGATGATGAAGAAAATAGCTCCAGTGATGGAGAATATCATCATGGTTTTCTCAAATCCTACCGCTTTGTCGCCATCGCCCAACACGAGCACCATCGGAAGCAAGAGAGCTTGGATGATGAATTGCGCAATCGTAACCGCCACAAAACGATAAGACGAAAGGCTGTTTCGCTCCGCCATGTTGCCTGTGATTACACCGCTGAGGGCGGAATAAGGCAGATTGTTGGCAGAATAAATCATCACCAAAAGGATGTAGGTGATAAAGCCATAGGCGATTTTGCCATTCAGACTAAAATTGGGGGTGCTGAAAGCAAGGATTGCCATCACACCAAAGGGAATGGCTGTCCACAAGAGCCAAGGGCGATATTTACCCCATCGGGTGTTGGTGCGGTCGGCAATCACCCCCATGATAGGGTTGAAGCAGGCACCAATCATACCGCCCACAAAGATGATGGACGAGGCAGCACCACTAGGAATCTTAAACACATCGGTGTAGAAGAAAGCTAGGAAAGTCATCAAGGTTTGGAAAATCAGGTTGGCTGCCAAATCGCCCAAGCTGTATCCAATCTTCTCAACGACGCTGAGTTTTTGATTATCTTTCATATATTCTAAAATTAGCCCCTCCCGACCTCCCCGCACTTCGGCTCCGCTCAGCAACCGAGGGGGAGAAGGAAAGGCACAAGAGTTAAAGTAGGGATTAGCTATTAGTGGTTAGCGCCTGTTTGGAATAATCCAGAATAGCACTACCCCCTAACAACTAATCCCTAACAACTAGTATTGCAATTCGCCACTAAAATCTTCGCTCACATCTCTGCCAGCTAAGCCGTCAGCCACACCTTTGTAGGCTGCTTTGCGAGCATATTTAGCTGTCCAAAGGTTTGGAGAATTTTTAGGCAACCAATATTCATGTTCGTTTTCATGGTCTGAAATACCCCAAATGGTGATTCCGTATTGCTGTTCAGCAGGCACTTTCTCTTTGAAAGTGTCAATCACATAGCGATACATCTCCATTTGTGCTTCGAGCTGTTCGGCCGTTGGCGCGTCAGTGCCTAGGCGTACATCAAGTTCCGACACTTTCACGAGCTTGCCTGTGGCAGCTATTTTCTCAAACATGGTAGCGATTGACTCCTTATCGGTGGTGTGTGAAATGTGCATTTGCGTGCCGATACCATCTACTTGCGCACCAGCAGCCTCGATATATTTCACATAGTCGATTAAGCCATCGAGCTTATCCATGTTGGTTTCGAGATTATAGTCGTTGATGAATAATTTAGCATCGGGGTTGGCTGTGCCATATTCGCGTGCCCATTTGAAGGCTTGCACGGCATAGTCTTTGCCCATGTATTTTTGCCAGTAGAACTCATCGCTTGCCATCTTAGCTTCCTCCACACCAACTACTCCATCGCGCACTATGCCACTTTCCTGCATTGGTTCGTTCACCACGTCCCAAGCGTGTACATCGGCTGAATAGTGCCCCATCATTTCTTTAATCCACGACTCCATGGCATCGGAGATGAGTTGAGTTTTCTCTTTATCGGTTTTGGGGATTTCTACGATAGCACCGCCACCAGAGCCTTCACTTTCTTCTTCACCTGCAACGACAAATTTAATGTCGTCGATATACAAGGTGCAAGCAGTTGCTCCGAAGTCGAAAACCAATCTTGATTTGTCATCCGTTGTCGTCGTAATTGTTCCGGTGTAGGGAGCCCACGTTGTTCCAATAGAATAATCAGCTGCGTAGTTTCCGCTGTAAGACGCATTTTGCGCTTGAGTTTTCAAGACTGCCGTCGTACTGGCTTTCGCCATGAATGTAACGGTATATTCTGTGTCATTTTCTAGTGGAGCTTTAAAATCAATCGCTGCTTGTGCTTTGTAGCTGTCGGAAGCAGTAGGGTTGGTAAGCACCATCGCATAGCCTGTATCTCCGTAACCTTCGCCTTCAGCAGAAACTGCACTTGTAGGGTTATTACCTCCCCAGCTACTCCAGCCAGACAAGTCGCCTGTTTCAAAATCACCATTGCTAATAAGATTGTTCGACACAACAGCAGCTGCATTGACATCTTTCACCGAAATCGTTGCTACGTCAATGTAGTAAGTTACACTAGGAATAGTGCCGAGGTCGATGTTGAATTGGAAAGGAGAACTCTTGAGTTGCGTTACTCCGCCATTTGCCTCAGGACCAATCTTAAATTTCACCTGTTTCCATGTTGAAGAAGTTTCAAATCGAGCTGTCCAACTTCCACCTGTGGCATACCAATCGGCATGAGGATATTGATTGCTGAGAGCGTCTGAAAATGAAATTCGTCCTGCTCCCGCTACATCAGATTTAATCCACATAGAGATTTCGTAAGTTCCTTCGGGATCAACGGTAATATCAGGTGTAATCAGCTGCAATTTGTAGTCATTGTTAGACGTTTCGCTAGCAATCAACTTCACAGCCTGTCCACCTGTCAAACCTCCAGTCTCTTCCACTGTGATGCCATCGCCAGCATTCCATTTTCCCCAGTCTGAGAACGTTCCATCTTCCAACCCCGACACATCAAGCATATTGCCATCTCCGCCTTCTTCCACTTCATAAGTTGGAGCAATCAAACCATTCAGATAACTTGCATTTTGGTTTTGATGCCACACGAGCGTGTGCCCGTAAAGCGTCATTCCAGCAGCTTTGGTGAGCGCAAGGAAGTTGTCCACGGTGGTGTAGTCAATTGTACCGTCAGATTTAGCCATCGCACCGTGCTTCATGGCATAGCCGATGGTTGCATCTTGGAAGTTCTCGTTGGAAAGTTTTGTGTAGTTGCCTTCATCGCCATAGAGCGATGCTGAAATACCAACTCCCAAGATGAGATTTTCGGGAACATAGGTTTTCAATGACTCATAGCGAGAGACTTTCTCAGCCAATGAAAGCGGAATTTCTTCGGTGTCGATGCCTGTGAGGTCATCATCCACCGACCAATCCATATAGTTTTCCTCACACGATGCGAAGAGCATCGCAGAAGCTATAAGTGAGCTTATAAATATTTTTGTTTTCATTTGTTTCAATTTTTACTCTGTTGGGAAATCTGAATAAGTTGGTTTCGCCAATGACACCACACGCCAGTTGTCGGTATAAACTTTAACATCGGTTTCGGCAGAAGTCATTTCGGTTTCCGCATCAGCGGTTGAACCGGTTACTTTGTCGAGAGTGAAATCAGAGTTTTCAAAATACATACCGAAGTTTTTGTATGACGCATTTTCGCGCGCAGCAAGTACTTTTTCAAAAGTGGCTTCTTCATCGGTGCCCGCATCTTTGGCATAGCTATAGAATTGGCTGAATGGAACGGTTACTGTTACCCATCCTGCATTTTCATATTCCACCACTTTGCCTCCTTCAATCCAAGGCACATAGTTGTAGCAAGTACTTGTCCACTCACCCCCGTTGAAGTTGTTGATAAGAGCGATTTTCAAGAAGCCTGTATTCGTCCAAATACCATCGACATACATATCGAATTGGAATGCCACTTGGCTAACCAAAGTTGAAGCTGGGATAGCTTCAGTGAGCTGACCTCTCCAATCGTCCACACCATTACCCGCAGTCCACACTTCGGTGTTGCGGTTTTTAGCCGCTGGGAATGTGCCTTTGCGCTCAGGGTGGTGATTCACATAATTGCCTTGTGAAAGATTGCCTTCGCCTAAGGCTGCTGTTCCCAAGTCGGTTTTGTCAAGCATGCTGCCTGTTTCGCTCCAGCCCCAATATCCTTGCGAGCCTGTGCCATCGAAATCAAGAATTACATTGCTTTTGCAGTTGAAGTAGGCAGCTGAATACGCACCACCATTTGAGCCACTCGCAAAGATTGAGCCACCTTCAGCAGCCACTCCTTCGGGCATAGCAATGGTAAAGAACGCGCCATCTTCATCAGAAGTGATTCCTTCGGTAACTACTATGTCGCCGGGGAATGTTACCGACTCGATATCGGTCAAGCCCGAACCATACACCGTGATGAGCTCGCCCACCGCAGGCATGGTGTGTGAAATGCTGCTAATGTTAGGCAAGGCTGCACGAATGGTAAATTCATAGTTCAATGAATTGCCATCATTCACTAGTCGGATGGTGTTGCGCACATCGTCGGTGGCTTCCACTAGCGGCGTGTCATAGGACACACGGAGCACCATTGAGCCATCGGTGGTCATCACGGGGTTGAAATAAGTGTCATAGCCATTGATATACACTTTGCGCAAATCGGAGAAACCCGAACCTTCCAAGCGGATGATTTGCCCCAATCGAGCAAATTCAACTTCGCGATCCACCACCTCGGAAGTGGCATCTTCGAGATACACTTTTGAAATGCTGATTGCGCCGCTATAACTTTCCTCATCATCACACGATGTAAATCCCACAACAAGGAAAAGCACTGCCAAAAGCGACCAGCTTAATTTATTTATTGTCTTCATATTTATCAGTTTTTAGGGTTAAAACAAATCAGTAATGCGTTCTTCGGTGAACACATAATCCACCGCAGCTGCTTTCAGCAAGGGGTTTTGCACCAATTCCGATTCAGGAATAGGAAGCAAGAAGATTGATGCATCAACAGTTCCGATAGCACGGGTGCTCACCGATTTTGAAGCGTCATCGCTCAAAGAGTTGCTTGCGCCATCATAGATGAATGGCTTGATGTTGCCACGGTCTTGCTCGGTGATGTAATTCACCACTTCTTGTTGCTGATAATAAGCACGGCTCACAAGGTCATACCAATATTGCCCTTCCATGCAAAGCTCAATGCGGCGTTCGCGACGAAGATTTTCATAGCTCAAGGAAGTCAAATTATCCACCCCCGCACGAGCACGAAGCTCATTCACCAAAGCCAAGGCTTCGGCATCCGCAGAAGTCGCATTGTTGCCAAGCACCGCTTCGGCATAGTTCAAATAAACTTCCGCTAGGCGCATCATGTAGGTGTTCAGCGCAGAGTTCATGCGAGAAATTTTCGCATTGTCTTTGGTTGAGCCCACCACGCCTTTTTTCACGTTGCAGTAAGTAGCGCTCGTAACATCGGGCAAGTGTGTATATCCGCCATTCGAGACTTGAATGTCAGCATAATAATCACCTGCCGTCATCCATGTTTCTTTGCGTCGGATGTCTTTGGCGCTATATTCAGTGAGTGCATC
>JBKECD010000133.1:0-28511 GCA_047974225.1 Mangrovibacterium sp. | reverse complement strand
TCTTTCATGCAAAGCAAGATGTTTCAACGTGGCGTGGCGTGCAACGACTGCCACAACGTGCACTCGGGCGAGCGTAAGCTCGAAGGCAACGACCTCTGTCTGCAATGCCACAATGCTGCTGATTACGATACGTTCGACCATCATCACCATAAAGCAGCTGGCGAAAAAGGCGAAGCCGTCGTTTCGCTCTATGGCGATAAATATGAAGTCGGTTCGGGCACAGAGTGCATCAATTGCCACATGCCAGCGCAATACTATATGGGTGTGGATTTGCGCAATGACCATTCTTTCCGAGTGCCTCGTCCTGACCTTTCTGATGAACTCGGTTCGCCAAATGCGTGCGTGCAATGTCATGGCGATGAAACCAATCAATGGGCGGCTAAGCATGTGGCGCAATGGCATGGCAAGCCCTACAAAAAACATTGGGGCGAAGCCATTCATGCGGCAGATAGCACCGAATTGCTCCGCATCGTTGATTCCGCTCCTGAAGTCTATCCCAACATTGTGCGAAGCTCTGCGCTGGCGAGTTTGAACCAAGAACAGCACGCTGCGGTTTTCTATCGCTATCTGACCGATGAAAACGACATGCTTCGCAACACAGCTCTCTTTCATCTTCAGGTGCTCAGCGATGAAGATGCCGAGCGCATCTTCCCTGTGCTTCAAGATGCACGCCTTTCGGTGCGTGCATTGGCGGCTATCAAGCTCATTAACTACCCGAAAGACCGTATTCCCAAGAAATATATGGAAAGCTTTAAGCAGGCGGTGGATGACTTTGGCGAATTACAACGCTATAATGCCGATTTCCCGCTCGGGCGATTTAATCTAGGAAATTACTATGTGATGAAAAGTGCGGTGGCAGATAGCAAATCGGACAGTTTGAAATATGATGCCGAAGCCGAGAAAAGTTTCTTGGCAGCTTATCAGATTGACACCGCTATGCATGAGTTTGCGCTGCAACTCGGATATCGCTACAATCTCAAAGGGGAATATCAAAAATCGGCTGACTATTTCAGGAAATATCTCAACGCCATGCCCAATGATGCTCAGGTGCACTATGATTTCGGTCTGCTGCTTTCATCGCTTGCAGGACAGAAAGTGCAGCGTTTGGGGGCTGAGCCTAGCTTGGCGCAGAAGAAACAATTTTATGGCGAAAGTTTGCAGCATTTGGAACTAGCCGTTTCGCTTCAACCTAGAAATACCGCTTTCAACTACAACAACATTGCTCAGCTTTATCTTTATTATGGTGAAAATGACAAGGCGGAGAAAACACTCACGCAGGCAGTGAATAGTCGTAGTGGGGAACTGAACGACTATGTCAATCTTTTCAACTTCTATGCCATGGCTCGGAATAAGCAAAAAGCAGAAGCATTGGCAAAAGAGATCGTGGCGAAGTTTCCCGACAATCCCGATGTGCAGCCACTCAAAGGATGGACAATGCCCTAGGCGTTATGCTTTTTTATTGCTCGTGCCCCAAAACAGGCTCAATGCTCCAAGGATGAGCATCGCAAATCCAATTTGAGTGAACCGTTTCCAAGGGTCGTATGTCAGTTGAAAAACGCTAAAGCTCGATGCCTTGCCTTGCGTGGCATCAAAGCTCGATTGATAGACCGACCATGCGCCGATGTGCAATGGATGATTGACCGAAATGAGTTGTTTGCGCTGCTCATTGTCATGCTTGACGCTTACCAATGAAGCATAGGCTTTCGCTTCAGGCGCAAGCATCACCAAGCTTTGCGAGGGCGAAAGTTCAAGCATTTGATAGGGCACTCGCTGATTGCCACAGGTGAGCCATTCTGCTTGGTCGCCTTCTTTTTGGATCAGCATGGCGGGGGCTTCTTGGTCGATATATTCTAGCACTTGGAAATGATATCCCCCTAAGGAGAAACTTTGCCTACTTGAATCGACATCGTGAAACACAGGCTTGCCTTCGGGCTGATACTTGCCGCTTTGGCGGTCGATAATCCCCAGCTTAGGCAAATAGGTTTCCATCTGAAAGTCAATCAGCGAGAGTTCAAAAGGCAAATCAACACTTTTTCCTGATTGCGCAATCCCTTTTGTCGTGGAGTCTCCCTCCGAAATCTTCGCTCGCAGTTGCAATTCATCGGCACTTCCTAGTCCCGTGGCAAGCAGCACTATCAGTAGTCCGGCATGGTTGAGGAAGAAACCAATGTTTCGGAACGAAAACTCCCAGCGCCATCGCTTGAACGTGGCAAAGCTGAGGGTGATGAGCAGATAGAGATAGCTCATCGCAAAGGGATAATAGCTTGTCATGTTTCGGATGCCCAATCGGGCAGGAATATCGTGGAGTTCATTTGTTTGAAGTGTGAGCCCAAGAATAAGGCTCATTGCGGCAATGAAAATCAGTGCCGATAAAGCAGCCGCTCCCGAAGCTAGAAATTGCGTGAGTCGATGCGATGGAAAGAATCGGCAAAAGCAGCCCGACCCCAGCAAAATCACAATGGCAAGGATGACATTAGCAGGGAAAGCCAAGAGGGCAAGAGGAAAAGCCCCCAGAAAAGATTGCAAGCCCAAGCCAATCACTCCCAAGATGATCGCCACAATCAAAGCTTGCTGCATGCGGTTGTATTTATTTCTCATGTGTGCAAAGGTAAGCGGGGGAGCTTTAAAAACAAGCCTTTTGTCGAATGTTTTTTCAGCGGACACAATGGTCGGAATGTTATATTTAAACTATGTTTAACGGTATGACTAAACAAGCGTAAGCTAGACGATTAAGATAATCTCTATCTTGCGCCTTCAAACGATAGAAATAATTATTATCAACTAAATAAAGAAGAAAGATGCCAAATTGGAAAAAACTAGTGGTGGAATCAAACTTGCCTGCGAGCTTGACCCCCTTGAAAGAAATCAGCCAAAACCTATGGTGGTGCTGGAACACTGAAGCTAGACTTCTGTTTAAAAAAGTATCTACAGAATTGTGGGAAGAGTTGGAGCACAACCCCATTCACTTGCTCAATAGCGTGAGCTATGAGCGATTGACAGAATTGGCAAACGACAAAGTGTTTGTGGCGGAAATGGATGCTGTGAAAGCGAAACTCGACAAATATCTCGAAGAACGCTCGAACTATACGTCAAACCAAATCGCTTACTTCTCGATGGAGTATGGCTTGCACGATAGCTTGAAAATCTTCTCTGGTGGTTTGGGAATTCTCGCTGGCGACTACTTGAAAGAAGCCTCTGACTCTAAATTGAACCTCTCGGCTGTGGGTCTGTTGTATCGCTATGGATATTTCAAACAACAAATCGACATGCACGGACAGCAAATGGCCAACTACGATGCGCAAGAGTTTAGCCGTATTCCTGTGCTCCCCGTAACTGATGCCGATGGCAACTTCATCGAAGTGGAAGTGGAATATCCCGGACGCAACCTCAAAGCTCGTGTGTGGGAAACTAAAGTGGGGGCGGTGAACCTTTACTTGCTCGATGCCGATTATGAAGCAAACTCCGATGAAGACCGCTTCGTAACGCACCACCTCTATGGTGGCGACAATGAAAACCGCTTGAAACAAGAAATGCTGCTTGGTTTGGGTGGTATCCGTGCGCTGCGCAAAATCGGAATCAAAAATGCCGACCTATATCATTGTAATGAAGGTCATGCCGCATTCATAGGTTTGGAGCGCATCAAAGACATCATGGCAGAAGAAGGCTTGACTTATGCCGAAGCTAAAGAAGTGGTGCGTGCATCGACTTTGTTCACTACGCACACTCCCGTACCTGCCGGTCATGATTCATTCCACCAAGACCTCTTCGGAAAATACATGAGCTTCTATAAAGAACAGCTCGGCTTGAGCTGGGATGAATTTGTGAACTTAGGAAAAGCGAACCCTTCGGAAGACAAGTTCAACATGTCATATTTAGCTTGCAACATGTCGCAAGGAGTGAACGGTGTGAGCTGGTTGCACGGCGAGGTTTCCAAAGAAATTCTCAAGGATATGTATCCTGAGTTCATGAAAGATGAATTGGCGATTGGCTATGTAACCAATGGGGTGCACTATCCTACTTGGGCAGCTCCTGATTGGAAGAAATTACACTTGAAATATTTCGGCGAAGACTTCGCAGAAAACCAATTAGACTTCGCTCGTTGGGAGAAAATCTATGACGTGCCAAACAAAGAGATTTGGGAGGTGAAGAAGAAGTTGAAACAAACGATGATTAGCTATATCCGTGAGCGTTTCACTCAAAGCAAAATCAAAACCAACGAGAACCCTAAGTTCATCAGCGACACGATGAACCAATTCAACCCTAATGCGTTGACTATCGGTTTCGCTCGTCGTTTTGCTACCTACAAACGTGCGCACTTGTTGTTCCGCAATCTCGACCGATTGGCGAAGATTGTCAATAATCCAAACTGCCCTGTGCAATTCGTCTTTGCTGGTAAGGCTCACCCTGCCGATGGTGCAGGTCAAGGCTTGATTAAATACATCTATGAAATCTCGAAACGTCCTGAGTTCCTAGGCAAAATCATCTTCGTGCAAAACTACGATATGGACTTGGCGAAGAAAATGGTGCAAGGGGTTGATATTTGGTTGAACACACCTACTCGTCCGCTTGAAGCATCGGGTACATCGGGTGAGAAAGCTGCTATGAACGGCACCATGCACTTCTCTGTCCTCGATGGATGGTGGGTGGAAGGCTACAAAGAAAACGCCGGATGGATGCTTCCTTTAGAGCGCACCTATGAAAACCAAGACTTGCAAGATGAGCTTGATGCAGAAACCATCTACAACACGTTTGAAAACGACATCGTGCCTAAATACTACAACCGTGGCAACAAAGAGTATTCCGACGAATGGGTGAAAATCATCAAGAACACCATCGCACAAGTTGCGCCTAACTTCACCATGGCTCGCATGGTGCGCGACTATGTCGATCGTTTCTATACTCCACAATCCGACCGCCACGATGCGGTGGCTGCCAATGGCAATAAGCTTGCCAAAGAGCTTGCAGCTTGGAAAGAGAATATTAAGGCTAATTGGGATGCCATCAAGGTGGTTGATGCACGCTTCTCGGATGGCTCAAGTGCCGACCAACGCATGAAGATTGGTGAAACTTGTAGCGGTGAAGTGCACATTGCCCTTGGCAATTTGAAGCACGAAGAAGTGGGCGTGGAATTGGTGATTAATTCTAATGATGATGAAAACCCAGTAATCGTAACTGAGTTTGATTTCACTGCCATCAACAATGGCGTATCGACTTACTGCATCGACTTCCCATTGAACAATCCCGGTATCTTCGACTATGGCATTCGGGTGTATGCAAAACACCCTGCATTGCCTCACCGTCAGGATTTCCAATATATCTTCTGGATTTAAAGCCCCCTCCGGCTCCCCCTTGGGGGAGGGGAGATGCTCTCTACAAAAAAAGGCTGCTCAATCTGAGCAGCCTTTTTTTGTAGAGAGATGAGAAATTGCTCCGTAGATATTGGAACAACTCCATTATTTTTCTTCCAATGTCAATGTTTCGCCAGCGAAAACAAAAACACCACGCCGCCATCGGGGCGATTGCGCACTGAGATGTCGCCTTTGTGGAGTTGCACGGCATTTTTCACAATCGACAAGCCTAGTCCGGTGCCGCCAGCGTCGCGGGTGCGCCCTTCGTCGATGCGATAGAATCGCTCGAAGATGCGCGCGAGATGCTCCTCGGGGATGGGCTTGCCCGTGTTGCTGAAACTGAAATAATAGAATTTCTCGTCTTCGGTGTATTGCTTGATGACCGCCTCGGAATTGTCGCCAGCATACTTCATGGTGTTTTCCATGAAGTTTTGGAAAATCGAAGTCAGCAGGCTGTCGTTGCCATAGATGCTCACACTGTCGCTCACATCTATTTTCACCAAGATGTGGTGCTGCTGGATGCGAGACTCTAGATTTTCCATTACATCATTGATGAGGGGGCGGATTTTCACTTGCTTCATCTCGAAAAGTTCGGCGGCATCCTCCATGTTGTTGATGAGCGAGATGTCGTTGAGCAACACATTCAGCCGTTCGGTCTGCGCAAAAGCTCGTTCCACAAAATAAATCTGTTTGTCGGTGGGGATGACCGCATGATTGTTTAAGATGGTTTCCAGATATCCCTTGATAGACGCCAAAGGCGTTTTGAGCTCATGGGCGATATTCGAAGTGAGTTGCTGCTTGAGCAAGCGGCGTTTTTCGAGCCGGGTGATGTCTTCAATCAGAATTTCAAAGCTTTTATCTTGGAAAACAATCCCCTGCACTTTGAAATAGAGCTCATTGCTTCCGCCCACGGTCATTTCAAAATGAGGAAGTTTTTTGGGGTTGATCGCTTTTTCGGATTTGAGCACCTTGCTGATTTTCTTCAATATCGGCTTTAGAGCCTCTATTTCGAGCACCGAGTCCATGGCGATATTCGAGCGTGAAGAAATCAGGTTGGCATATTGCACAAAGTGGGCATTGGCGAGTATTTTCTCTCGTTGAGGGGTGAAAAAAGCTATTCCTTCGTTGAGGGCGTGCAGGTGGTTGAAAAGTCGTTCTTTTTCAGTGCTCAGCTCCTCTTTCGATTGGGTGAGCTCATTATAGATGTGCATGATTTGATACTGAATTTCTCCAAATTCGCCATCTTCATCGTCGATTTCAGAAATTATTTCTTCGCCACGACTGGCTTTGAGCACAAAATCACGCAGGCGGCGTGTGAAGTCGCCCAATTGCGTGGTGAGCAGGTGCAACATGGCATACATCACCGCAAGCATGAAGATGGTGAAGAGAATGAAGATGCGTGAAGCCTTCAGGAAATGCTGCAATTTCACATCATAGACCATGGCGCAGCGCACATAGTATTCGCCAAAGTTGGCGGCATAGTAATAGAAGTCTTGATTGGTGGTTTCCGAATGGCGAATGTTGGCGCCAGCGCCTGTTTTCTTGGCTTTTTGCAGCTCGGGGCGGTCGTTGTGGTTTTCCATTTTCGTCCAATCCGCCACAAAACTATCATACACCACTGTGCCTTGCGCATCAATCACCGTAACCCGCATTTCGGGTGTGGGCAGCAGCAACAGAATTTCATTCATGGGGCGAAAGTCATTCTGCTCCATCATCTGATAGTGTTCGACATATTTCGAGGTAGCGCTAGCTACATCGCTCAATCGTTGCTCGAGTTGCCCTGTGCGGTAGTTTTTTTCGCGCGAATATTGGAAGCCAAGCACCACGAGGGTGAAGACCAGAAAAGCACTGAAAAAATAAATGAATATCCGACGTTGATATGATTTGCTTTTGAGCATGAAGAAGAGTTGTTAGTTGTTGCTCACGAAGCAATAGCCGTATCCTGAGCGACCGATGATGTTTTGGGCATAGTTGCCGATTTTTTTGCGCATGCGAGCGATGTTTACATCCACATTGCGGTCGGTAACAATCACATCGGAAGTCCAAATGCGGGATAAAATATCGTTTCGAGAAATAAATTTATCTTTGTTTTTTAAGAGTAGCACGAGGATATCGAATTCTTTTTTGGTCAGCCGCACTTCTTCGCCATCTATCGTGATTTCTTTTTTGTCGAGATTCATGCTTAGCGTGCCAAAGTCGATGTTTTTTTCTTCTTCCTTTGCGGTATAGGTTTTCACACCTCGTTTCGCAATAGCCTTGATGCGCACCACGACTTCTTTGATGCTGAAAGGTTTTGTGATATAATCATCTCCACCCACATTAAAGCCTGTGAGCAGGTCGTTTTCGGCGGTCTTGGCGGTGAGGAAAATAATCGGCACATCGAGCTGGCGCTCGCTGCGCACAATGTCAGCCATTCGATAGCCCGACATGCCGCCCATCATCACATCGAGCAAGATAAGATGATATTGCTCGAGGGGCAATTGCAAGGCTTCCTCGGCAGAAGCAGCCACTTCAACATCAAACCCCTCGCTCATTAAGTTGAATTGCAAGATTTCTCGCAAGTCTTGTTCATCATCCACAATCAGGATGCGTGTGTCTTTGTTTTCCATATTTCTTAGATTTTCAGATATCGGATTTTCGGATATCCGATATCCGAAAATCCGACATTTCCTAAAACTTAATCTCGCAGCTCACCCGATAATAGCTTTCACTTGGGTTGGCTGCCAATGAGTGGTTTGCATGGATATAGTTTGGGGTGATTTTTATTCCCTTTATTGGCGAGAACTCAGCCCCGAGAAAAACCATGTTGGTGTCATTGCCATTGTTCCAAAGCTCTTCACGGTTGTTGAAATCATAGCGAGCATATAGTTTCACTTTTTTGCATTTCAATGTGCCATAAAAAGAGTATCCACTTTGATTCATACCCTCTCTCATTTTTTGGTTGCGAAGCGTATTATATTCGCCCCCAATGCTGCTTCCATTTTTAAAATCATAGCCCATCATAAATGAATAGGTATCTTCTGTGGCAGAATCCCCATTAATCATATCGGCATAGGCGCGAATCCACACGCCTGCAAGCGGCTTCAAGGTTGCCCCAATTCCATATTCCAAAAACAAATCCTTTTGCTTCGATTTATAGCCCTCGCCGTTGGAAATAATCGCATCCACGGAAATGGCATCGCTCACTTTATAAGAACCAGTGATGCCGATATCGCGGCTCGCACTATATCCGAAATACTCTTGATAGCATTTTTCCACATAGCGATATCCCCAACGTTTTTCAATAAAGTTGAAGCTAATGCCTGTAATCATGCCGAATTGCACTTTCAGCCTTTCGTTGTGATATTCCGCAAAAGCATTGCGAGCAAAGGCGGTGTGCTGCAAATTGCTATCATCTTTGGGGTCGCCAATGTCGAAGCAACCTTTAAAAAGCCAATTTTCAGAATAGTTATACACATATCCAATTTCGAGTCGGTCGAGTGTAAACGATTTTTCGGCATCGCCATTGTCGCCATCAAGTGCATAGACATTAAAGCCTGTGAATGCACTTCCATACACTTTGCCCGAAGGCTTAAACTCATTTTTTGGCTCATTGGCCGCTGCGGTAGCTGCTACCCCTAATAGCAGGATTACCATGAAGAACGTATTTTTCACATCGCAAAAGAATGAAGTTAATATTACAGTGTGATTACAAAACGATTACAAAACGATTACATTTTGCGTCCGTAAATATAGAAATAAATCAGCACAAGGGATTTGTGCCGTTGTATCTTTATTGCAAAATGATTAAGAGGGGGAGTAAAATGAACTCAACAAGACAGGCAAATCGCTTTTAACCTGTATTTTTCACACAGGTAAATCGCCTTTAAGCTGCACTTTTTTAGCAAGAAAAATTCAAAGTTCTGATTTTGACCGATAAAAACTTTTAATTTAGAATAGTTCCACATAGCGAATTGTCGAAAGATAGTCTCCTGGATTATTTTTTTTAAGAAAAAAATGACTTGCAAAAAGCTTCTCCCATTTTCAAAACACCCCAGAGTGGCACTACTAAAGACTCTCCCATTTTCAAAACACCCCAGAGTGGCACTGAAAAAGCTTCTCCCATTTTCAAAACACCCCAGAGTGGCACTGAAAAAGCTTCTCCCATTTTCAAAACACCCCAGAGTGGCACTACTAAAGACTCTCCTATCTTCAAAACACCCCAGAGTGGCACTACTAAAGACTCTCTAATATCAAGAGAGGAAGGTGTGAGCAAACATATAATCCACAGGTAAATCGCGTTTAAACTTTCTCCCTTTGCGTTTTTTATAGTTTAAAGGCGATTTACCTGCTCAACAAGAGTGCCGTTTGCGTTGAAAAGGAAATGGATTCTCTTCAAATTTCGTATATTTGTTGTGCTGAAATAATATATGAACAATGATCAAAACAATCATCTCCTCACGCCCATCAGGGCAATCACATGTGTTGAAGTTGGCTGCCCCTCCGCTTCCGATAGTGAAAATCGCATTTGTCGGCTTGGGCGTGCGTGGGCAAAGGGCAATCACACGGATGCTGCATATGGCAGGCGTGGAGATTGTGGCGCTATGCGATATCCGACAGGAAAATACCCAAGCGGCTAATCGTATTTTGGATGAATTTCAACGCCCTCCTGCACTAGAGTTTTATGGCAAGGAGGAGGCTTGGCTTGATGCGGTAAGTCTTCCGCAGGTGGATTTGGTGTATATTGCCACCGATTGGGTGAGCCATGCTCGGATTGCGGTGGAAGCAATGAAAAGTGGGAAACATGTTGCCGTGGAAGTGCCCGCAGCAATGAATATGCAGGAAATCTGGGAGCTGGTTGATACGGCTGAAAAAACACGCAAACATTGTATTCAGTTGGAAAATTGCGTCTATGATTTCTTTGAACTCACGGTTTTAAACATGGCGCAGCAAGGTCTGCTGGGCGAAATCATGCATGCCGATGGGGGGTATATCCACTTTCTGCAACAATTCTGGACGAGCGCCGAAAATAATTGGCGACTGGATTACAACGAAAAGTTTCGAGGGGATATCTATCCCACACATGGCATCGGTCCGCTGTGTCAGGCGATGAATATTCATCGGGGGGATAAGCTGAATTTCTTGGTGTCAATCGACACCAAGGCGGTGGGAAATCCCGCTTTCATTAAATCTCAAACGGGTAGGGAAGTGGCAGATTTTCGCAATGGCGACCATACGACAACGATTATTCGCACCCAAAAGGAAAAAACAATACAAATACAGCATAACATTGCTTCGCCTCGCCCGTATAGTCGGATGTATCAGCTCACAGGAACAGCAGGATTTGCAAGCAAATATCCCACGGAAGCTTTTGCCTTTATGCCCTCGGAATACATGGCGGCTTATGCCGATTTTCAACCCTATGAATTTATCCCCGAAGCAATGCGCCAAGAGTTGATGGAGAAATATAAACACCCCATACTCAACGGCATTGAGGAGCAGGCAAAGCAAATTGATTATCGGGGAGGACTGAATTTTATCATGGACTATCGCTTGATTTATTGCCTCCAAAAGGGGCTGCCGCTAGACATGGATGTTTATGATTTGGCGGAATGGTGCTGCTTGATTCCGCTTTCAGAGATGTCTTTAGATGCAGGCTCGATGCCTGTGGAAATTCCCGATTTCACACGGGGGCATTGGAATGAAGTCAAGGGATTGGAATTTGCTTTGCATGCTTCTGACGAATAGTTAGCAATAAAAGCAGGTCGCCTTGTTGAAAAAACTAAAAAAACATATACATTTGTGCTCGGAGAGAAAACAATATTGACTAGCTATGCCGAAAAACACAATCACATCTACGGAGTTTGGGCGTTTGTTCCAAGAGTATAAGGCGCAGTTTATTGCTGTGGCTCGCTCTTATGTGCGCGACTCGATGGTGGCTGAGGATTTGGTGGTGAATAGTTTTGTTTCTTTCTGGGAAAATAGGGCGGAGATTGACACTTCTAACCCGCCTGCCTATATCTTGGTGTCGATTAAGCGACGATGCTTGAATTGGCTTCGTGATGAGAAAACCCACCAAGCAGCTCACGACGATATTCAATCTTCGGTGCTTCGGCTGATGACTTCTCGCATGGAAACCATTGAGTCGAACAATCCGAGTGAGTTGTATCTGACGGAAATGGCGTCAATCATTGAGCAAGAGCTGAATAAAATGCCCGCACAAACACGAGAGGTGTTTATCGCAAGTCGATTTGATGCAAAGACCTATAAGGAAATATGCGATAAATATGACCTGACCTTCAATCAGGTGAGCTTTGAAATCCGAAAAGCGACGCAAACTCTTCGCCATGCCTTGATTGACTATCTCCCAATCTTGATTGTCCTCAATATCTATCATGAGCTCCTTGGCTCGGAGGTCGATATCCACGCCTACTAAGGCTGCAACACCACCGATTGCCCACGATATTCCCCGTCGGGAAGAATGATTTGCCGTGTGCTTTTATTGATGCGAATGTTCATGCGCTCTTCGCTTTGCGAAGGGTCGGATGCGGTGATGTGCCACGACTTGCCTTGCTTTTTCAGCAGGAAAAGCCCCGCGTTATCCGAGGAAAATTCCAACTTCCGATCGAGCTTAATTGTTTCCGAAGCTTTATAGATTGCAATGGCATAGCTTTCTTTGCCAATGCGCACAGCTTGTGCAGTTTCGTTGTTTTGGATGACTGTGATTGCATCGGTGTTGAATTGTGCGGTTTCCGAAGCCGACAGGTCGGGGAGAATGAAGTATTGATATTGCCCATGCGAGGGACTCGCCCCATGGTCGAGCGAGAGGGTATAGATGCTATTGTGCTGCATCATATCGGGGGGATAGAGGTGCATGACTTCATGCCACGAGTCGCTTCGATGTTGCACCGTGGCATGTCCTTCGCCTCCTTGAACGATGTAGCCGATGTTTTTGTGGAAAAAGCGATGCTCGCCACCTGAAAAATGCAGGCTGTCGAGCTTCTGCCACCTTCCGTCTTGGAAGTGTTTTAAATCTTCTTTCGCAAGGGCTTGTTCGATAGTGGTGCTCACCCGATAGGCGCTGTCGCTAGCTATTTCAGCACCTAAACAGAAAATATAGTCGGGAGTGAAAAGCCACGCTTTGCGCCCTGTCAGTCCGTTGCGTGAGAGTTCCATGACCGAAAGTCCTATGGCGCCATCATTCACATTGCCCACCATCTCTCCGAGGTTTTGCTTGGCAAGCCATTCCCAGCCTGTCGAGGGCTGAAAAACACTGGGGCTCGTTACTCCCGGGATTTTTGTCCAATCCCAATTGGGAAATATGTTGGCATATTCATCGCCATCTATATAGGTATAAAGTGCGCCATCGGCAAGGTAGTATCCTTTGACATTCTCGGCGCCGTTTCTTTCCGTGCCAATGACTCGCTGCGAGCTCATTTTGAGCGAAGCCATCCACGAGGGTGTGCGCTGCACAGTCATGTCGGAGTACCAAAAATGGTAGTGCCCGAGCATGCCTGCTTTAGATGTTCCGAGGTTTTCGTCAATCAGGCTGCGATATTTTGCTCGATGTGAAGCGTCGGATTGCTCAAGGGCGTTGGCTGAAAACATCACCGAGAAGGCTTTGTGGCGTTGGGCATTTTCAAACAGTTGTCGCCCAAGGCAGTTGATGTCCATGTGGTTTTTCCATAAAATACGGCGGAAACCTTCATTGGTAAGGTCGGCTAAGATTTGAAATTTATCTTTGTCGAGTGCAAAGGGGCTGTCATTGAGGATGTATGCCCAAAAGCTGATGGTCGCCAAGAAGGCGGCACCATAGTTGCCATATTGCTGCTGAGGTCCGTGTTGGTGAAAGCTGTGGTCGATTTTGATGCCTTCGGCATGCTCATAGGCTAGTTTGATTTCCGCATTGATAGCATCTCGGGCTTCTGCTATCATCTCGGTGTCGTTGAGCATCATCCCTTTCACGAGCACATTGCCCGACAGCCACACCCGATTTTGGGCAGTCATGGAAATCTTGGAGTGGTTCATCACTTCGAGTGCCCCCTGCATTTCTTCTTCAGTCATTTGGTCTTCAAACAAAAGGAAGGCTCCGCCCATGATTTTGGGGATGCCGATTTGATTGTTCCACCAATTGCCAGCAATTGGCTTGGTGGTAAACCAAAATTGCATGGCTTGGTGAATGCCATTGGCAAGCTCGGCATTCTGATAAAGCTCGTGCTGCTCATTGGCATAGGCTTTGGTGAGTTCGAGCAGTCGAAGGGCGTGGTTCTTAGGCTCCCAAAGGGGTGCGCTGGGCTGGGTGTAGTCGATATCTGCCCAAGTGCCATTGGCAAGCTGCGTGTCGAGGAGGTCTTGGATATAGCTTGTTTCTAAATCATATCGCTCGGTGAGTTCCACAATCATTTGGTCGTTCACCTTCACATCGGTGGGATAGCCGAGGAGGATTTCCTTTAGTGCCGCTTCATGGGGGTTGGTGTATAAGATGCTCGATTTATACTTGGCTTTCAGCGCTTGCAAATCTTCAGCGGCAGAGCTAAAGGCAGCCGAGAATAGGCAGAGGAGGATGAATAGTTGTTTCATTTTTTCGACCTTAGGGGTTAGTTAAAACAAGAGAACGCAAAGATACAAAGGAATTTGATTTCCGTTGAGTCTTTGCGTTCTGAAGATAGGCTTTTTTTCTCTCCCGAGGGAGTGTCGCTCTAGGTGATGGCTTGTTGGTAGGCGTCTTTTTCGCCTTTATTCACCTCTTTGAGTTTGATTTTAATTACAAAAGGTTTTCCTGAGTTTTGGAATTTCTTAGGAAGTGGAATGTCATAGAACCATGCGCCTGACTTTTCTCGTCCACCATCTTGCACCACCGCAGGCTTGCCTGTTTCGAGGAACTCGGCAGACTCAATCACATAAAGCATGTCGCGCTGTTTGCTTCGAGGTACTTTCACTTTGAGGATGTTGCTGGTTGGCTTGTTGAAGACAGTCAGATAGATGTCGTCGCCTTTTTGTGTTGATATTCCCCAGTCTTGGTCTTCAAGCACGGAATGATGTGTGCCATAGACGGCTTCGCCATTCACTGACATCCAGTCGCCTACGCCTTTGGCGATTTTTGTTTCTTCGCTTCGGATATTTCCCTTGTCATCAGGACCGAAATTGATTACGAAGTTCCCATCGAAAGCGTTAGCCTGCACGGTCATTTGGATTAAGTCGTAGGCTGTTTTGATGTAGGAGATTGTCCAATCACGATGAAATCCCCATTGGTTTTCGGGGATGGTCATCACGCAATCCCAGTCGTTTCCTTTGGTTTCGGCAAGGCTTCTAGGCAGACTTCGTTCATATCGTTGGTCATAGTCGTCGATGAGGTCGCCGTTGGCGTCGATGTGGCGGTTTCCATATTCATCGGCACGGAAGCGACTGCCGATAATAAGCCCTGGATGCTTCTCGCGGAGCTCAAAGCCGAGCGAATCAACCCAAGCGGAATTTTTCACCCACGCCACATCCCATGAGCCGTCAAACCACAAGCCTTTGGCTTTGGGATAGTTGTCGAGCAGTTCGAGCAATTGATTGCGAGTCATGTCTTTGAAGTCTTCATATCGTTGCGCTTGCTCTTCCGATTTGAAGGGGTTCACGGTGTTGGCGTCGCCCGCTTGGAAGGCTCTTTTGATTTCGGCAGAGTTGATATTTCCGCCTGAGATATATCCGGGATGACTCCAGTCGATAATGGAGAAGTAGAGATAGACATCAATGCCTTCGTCGGTGTAGGCATCCACGAGCTGCTTCACAATGTCCTCTTTATAGGGCGAATTGGCAATGGTGTAGTCGGTGTATTTACTGGGCCACATGCAGAAACCATCGTGATGCTTGGTGGTGAAAATCATGTATTTTGCCCCCATCTGCTTGGCTTGCTTCGCCCATTGCTTGGCATCGAAGTCGGTGGGGTTGAATTCTTTGTAGAGGTTGTCGTATTCTTCTTTGGTGATTAATCCTGAAGAGCGAAACCATTCGGCAGCATATTGCGAGGTTTTGCCGTTCCACTGTCCGCCGGGAATGGCATACACGCCCCAGTGGATGAACTGCCCGAGTCCGTATTCACGCCAGCGTTGCATGTCGGCATCGGTGCGTCGTCCGTCGCGGTGTGAGCCGTGTTTCAATTCAATTCTTTCTTTGTTTTGCGCATAAGTCTGAAGGGACAAGATGGCGCACAATAATAGGATGATAAGTTTTGTATTCTTCATTTCTGTTAATTGTTAATTCGTAATTGATTACAGTCCGATGTGTTCTTCGGTTCGTTCCACAGGTTGCGATCCGTCGTAGTCGCTAGCGAAGCTAGGCGAATATTGCCACACGATTTTATCGGTATATTCCGTGCCATTGTTGTTTCGTTTCACTTCTACAATGTTTTCTCCCTCTTTGAGTTGTACGTTATTGAAAACGAAATGAACATCGGTAGTCCCAGGTGTAAAATCTGTGATTTCTTTTCCATTGACAAATAGCTGAGGCGTTCCGATATTTGAATAGACAGTAACGGGTGTGTATTCGTTTTCACGGTAAACAGCTCGGCGTTGGGTGATGTAGAGCACCGGTTCGTTGCTCCAATTCGCCTTATACCAATAGAAAGGGTCTTTCTTGGTTTTGCGGTCGAAGGTAACAAGACCTTTCATGTTGCGTGAATGCACACCTCCTTGCGAAGACATCGGAGTGGCGAAATCGAAGGTATTCCAGATATAGCTCGCTAGCAAGAAATCACTTTTCTCCAACACTCCCCAATGGATTTCGTGGAATTTGGTGCCAAATGTTTCGTAGTATTTTTTATTGTATCCGCAGCAGTCGCCCACTTCACCCACAATTTCTTTTTGCTGCTCGATGTTGGCTTCGCCACCATATTCCGAGAAAATTACCTTATGGTCGGGGAAATCTTTTGCCACCTTTTCTGCCCAAGCTTCGATGTCGCTAATTTTTCCGCCATACCAGCCGAAATAGTGGTTGATGCCTTGGATGTCGGCATTATTGTTGGCAGTGGCTGCCACTTTGTTATACCCGGTTACCGACACGGTGTAGCGCCCAGGGTCTTCGGTCTTTGCCAAGTCGTTGAGCTCAGTGGTGAGCGGTATGGTTTGTTCGAAAGGCGTATAGACTTCGTTGTGCAAGCCCCAAGTGTAAATCGAAGGGTGGTTGTAGTTTTGACGAATGAGCTCGGTGAGTTGCTGTTTGGCATTGTCGCTCTCTTGTGTAGTTACGCTATTCACAAAGGGAATTTCCGCCCACACGATAAAGCCGATGCTATCACATTTGGCATAGATGTATTCCGCTTGCTGATAGTGAGCAAATCGGATGGTGGTTGCTCCTAGTTCTTTAATGATTTCGAGGTCGGCAGCGTGCTCCTTGGCTGTGAGTGCACTTCCTTTTTCCCACCAATCTTGGTGGCGACAGACACCATACATGTTTACTTTTTTGCCATTCAGATACATGCCGTCGCCCGTTTTGAGTTCAAAATGGCGCAATCCAAGAGGCTGAACAACTTCGTCAATCACTTTCCCATCGGCGATGACTTGTGTAACCGACTTATATAAGTAGGGGTCTTCCAATCCCTGCCACAGGCGGGGCTTCGCAATGCTGATTTGCTGATTGATGAATTGTCGTCCTTGAGGAGAAAGTGCAAGCGTGGTTTCTTTTTTAGCTTTCACTTTTTTGCCGTCGGCTTCATAGATGGTGGTGAGTAGTTTCACGTTTTGTTTTTGCCCCGTCTTATTGTCAAGTTTAATTCTCACCTGCACATTGGCTGATTTTGCCGACACGTTTTCTTGCGAAATGTAGAGCCCTGGCGAAGCATAATCATCCACCGCAATATTAATCTGGTCGGTGGTGATGAGTGCGATATCGCGATAAATTCCACCATAGACACCAAAGAGTACATTATTAACGGGGATAACATCAGGGCGCATGGTGTTGTCGGCGACAACAATAATTTCATTCTCCTCGTCAAACTTCAGCAGGCGACTGATTTCAACGGCAAAAGCCGAGAATGCGCCTTTGTGATGACCTGCAAACTGGTTGTTCACATAGACAGTCGCCACTGAGCCGACGCCCTCGAAGCGAAGGAATACTCGCTTGTCTTTCTGCGAAGCATCAGGGGTGTAGCTCTTGCGATACATCGCTTCGCCAGTGTAGAAGCGTTCTTGGGGATTGCGAAAGCCCGACATGTTTGCCATCGGCGTTTGCATGTCTTTGGCATTCCAAGTGTGTGGAATTTTCACATCACTCCATTGTCCGCCCATAAAGTTGGTGGTCAATACAGAATTGCTTTCATTGAAAGGTCCTTTCTTAAACGACCAGCCATCATTAAAATTTTCTACCTTTCGAGCTTGTGCAAATAGCGATAGCATTAAGGCAGTCAAAACTAAAATAAGTCTTTGAGTCATACTTTATATATCTATTGGTTTATTTTCTTATTTCCATTATTTCGCATCCAGCCATCAGGAAAGCTCCCACGCCATACACAGCGGTCATTTCTTGAGTTACCGCCTTTGGGTCGGCACCGATAGGTTGCACAAATCCGAGTTTTCCGTTTTCGTCCACCACCGAGAGAAGTGCATTCCATCCTCTAAGTGCGGGCTCAAGGAAGTCTTTTCGAGGGAGCAACTTACTATTGATGCCATAGGCTAGTGCATAGGTTGTCAGAGCTGTGGCGCTCGTTTCGGGCGAGGGGTAGCTGGCAGGGTCGAGTAGGCTCGCATGCCAGAAACCATCGGCAGATTGCAGTTTTGCGAGCTTGGTCATTAGTTCGACAAAGACTTGCTCATAGAAGGCTGTTTGAGGATAATCTTCAGGCAGGGTTTTGAGAATGTTTGCCAGTCCTGCTGCCACCCAGCCATTGCCGCGTCCCCAAAATATCTTCTCGCCATTAGCTTCCATTTTTTCGAAATAGCTATCGTCGCGGAAAAAGAGGTTCTCTTCGTGGTCGTATAGGTATTGATAGGTGTGCTTAAAATGCTCGTCCATGTAGGCAAGATATTTATTGTTGCCTGTGGTTTGACTGATCTGAGCATAGACAGGGGGAGCCATGAAGAGGGCATCGCACCATGTCCATGATTGTTTGTTGCTGTGCTTCATCGAGCTGTCTTGCGGGTGGCTCATAATCCAATCGGCGCGCTGCAATGGAGATGCGAGCATGGCGCTATCGCCAAATTCAGCAAACATGCTGAGATAGAACTGTGCCACGCAAAGCTCATCGGCATGATAGCGTTGATATTTGGGATAATCTTTAAAGTTGGCGGCGATTTCCCATTGACTTTTCTCGCCAATATCCATCAGCCAATTCCACACCGTGGAGTCTTCCGAAGCTTTCGCCCATTGGGTCATCCCCATGTAAAGTACGGCATTTGTCCATGAATTAATACCGTAATCATGCAAATTCCCCTCTTCCCGATAAGAGAAATTATCCATCTGCCAATGAGCAGCTTTTGAGAGAATATGCTGAGGAAGCAAGGCTTGTTTTCTTTCTTTCAAGGATGAACAAGAGCAAAGAATGGATAGGAAAAAGATTAGTAGCGTTGGTTTCATTGGTTTGTCTTAATGTGTTTTACAAAGAAAACAAATGTAGTGTTGAAATGCAATTTAGGATTACTCTATTTGCTTTTTATTTTATTGCATATGTTTGAAAAGGCAGTCATTTCTTCTTTTTGCGCTTAGCTGCGAAGGCGCTTGGCGTTTCGCCAAATTCTTTTTTAAAGGCATTGGTGAAATAAGGCTGACTCTCGATGCCTATTTGAGCGATGATTTCACGAATGGTCATGTCTTCCTCAATTAGCAGACGAGCTGCTTTGCGCAAGCGATAACCCAGAATAAATTCCACAATTGATTTTCCCGTGATTGACTTTACCTTATTGTAGAGTTTGCTCCGACTCATCGAAAGCTCCGATGCGATGTAATTTACATCCATTTCGGAGTGGTCGATATTTGTTTCGATGATATCGACAAACTTTTTCAAGAATTTATTGTCGTGTTCGTTGGACGCTAATTCGGCGCTATCCACAAAATGATTTTTGGCATAATACTCTTTCAGCTGCTCTTGGTGGTTGAAAATATTCTGAATGGATAGTTTCAATAAATTGATGTCAATCGGTTTTTCTAGATAAATGTCAGCTCCCGAGTCGAGACCTTCAATTTTACTTTCAACACTAGTTTTTGCGGTAAGAAGAATCACGGGAATATGAGAAGTGTTGATGTTATTCTTCACTTCATGACAAAGCATTACGCCATCTTTTATTGGCATCATAATATCGCTAATGAGCAGGTCGATACCGCTGTTCTCTATTATTTTAGAGGCTTCTTCGCCATCGGGTGCTTCAATGATTTCGTATTGCTCGCTTAGTGTTTCGGTGATTATTTGGCGGAGGTCTTGATTGTCCTCGGCAAATAGAATGCGTCTCTTGTCGCGGAGCAGAAAATCATCTTCGAGCTGGATTTCATCTGTGTTCTCTTCCTTTGTAGGCTTTGTTAGATTGCTTTCTTTTGCTTGCACAAAATCGCTTTCGGGATAAATGTTTTTGTCGAGCGAAAGGAAGACAGCGATTTCAGTTCCTTTATGTCGCTCGCTGTGCAGTGAGATTGCTCCTTTATGGAGCAGGATAAGACTTTTTACGAGCGCAAGTCCGATGCCTGTGCCTAGATGTGAATCGCTATTCACGGTATTCACCTTATAAAAACGCTCGAAGACGCTAGCAATAGAGTCTTTAGAGATGCCCACGCCTGAATCCTCCACCACCAAAGCAAAGGCATGAGAGGGAAACTCCTTGCTCTGCACCACATGCTTGTTTTTGAAGAGGGGTGCAAAATCATCTGCTGAAGCCAAAGTTTTAATCACAATGCGCCCTTTTTTCGTATATTTGAAAGCATTATTAAGTAGGTTCATCACTGTTTTCTCCAAAATGTGCTTGTCGAGATAAATTCGTGCGGGCAGTCTGGGGTCAAACTGCATCATAAATTCGATATCGCGCTGTTTCGCATAGTCGATGAAGTCGGCAGCCCACTCCTTTACGCAAGCGTTCACGTCCACCGCTTCGATGCATCGTTTCATCTTTCCGTTTTCCACGGTGCGGAAATCCATCAGCTCATTCACTAAGTTGAGTAGTCGCTGTGAGTTGCTATGCAAAATTCGATAATAGTATTCCTTTAATCCTTCCTCGCGAAGTCGGTCGGCGGCAGCAATGATAAGCGATAGCGGCGTGCGAAAGTCATGGGAGATGTTTGTAAAAAATCGAAGCTGCGCCTGATGAATCTGATCTTGCTTATCCTTCTCGATATTTTCGAGATAGAGCTGCATGTTGAGTCGTTTCTTCTCCGAATAATATTTATAAATGAAATAGCCGAGCGAAGCGATGGCGATGAAATACGCCAGATAAGCATACCAGCTTGCCCAAGGAGCTGGGCGGCGTTTGATTTTGATGCTTGTGGGTTTGTTGCTCCACACGCCATCGTTATTGGAAGCCATGACTTCAAAGTAATATGTTCCTGCGGGTACTTTCGAGTAGAGAGCCGTGCGGTTAGAAGCATCGACCTCCACCCATCGGTTGTCATAGCCTTTAAGTCGATATTTGAAGCGGTTTTTCTCGGGAATGAGGTAGTTGTCGGAAGAAAATTGGAAGCCAAAATTCATCTGGTCGTAATTGAGCAGAATCTCTTCATTGGAGGAGTAGTTGTCTAAGCTTGATTTGGTTGATTTGTGGTCGATGAGGAAATCGGAAATGATGACTTTGGGCAAGTGTTTATTGGGTGTAAGCTTCGAGGGGTTGATGATGGTAAGCCCATTAGTTCCTCCGAAATATAGTTTCCCGTCGAGTCCTTTCATTGAAGAAATGGGGTAGTAGGCTTGCCCTTGCGAGCCGTCTTTTTTGTCGTATTTTGAAAAGGTGTCATTGGCGATGTTGTATTTTGCCAATCCATTTTCAGTTCCCATCCAAAGGTTGCCTGAATCGTCATGACAGATACTATATATAGAAGCGGTGTTTAGGTCGAGAATCTTTTTGTGGGCAGTGAATTTTGAACTGTTGGGGTTGTATTTTATCAACCCATTTCCGATTGTGCCAATCCATAGATTTCCAGAATCATCCAAGCAGCAAGTGTGGAAATTCATAAAGGTAGAGTCGTTTTTCTGTATCTTGCTCATCGCTTTTGAGTCGATGTCCATCAGATAGAGGCTTCCGGCGGTGAGTATCCAAAGTTGATTGCCGCTTCCTTTCACCATGTCGAAAATATATTGATCTTGTGCATCCTTGTCGATGTGGTGGTGAGAGAAAATATTCTTCTCAAAAGAATAAAAAGAAATTACGAGTTGTTTCCGTTGATAGGCAATCCAGATGCCAGAATCCGATTCTGCCACCAGCTTGCGGATGTTGTTTTCGAGGATTGAGTTTTGGCTTTTGCTATGTTTGAAATGTTGGATGCTATTCCTTTCAAGGTCGAGAAAGTTCAAGCCGCCATTGTAGGTTGAAATCCAAAGATTTTGTTTTTTGTCAATCACCAAAGATTTGATATTGTCGGAAGAAATCTTTTGGCTAGCAGAATGGGTTGTGTAGTAAGAGAATTGTCCTGTTGCCTTGTTTAGGCAATTAAGTCCGCCCCCCTCTGTGCCAATCCAGAGTCGTTCGTTATCTTCGGCAAATGCGCTGACAGGAGCAAGGCTCAATTCTCCTTCTTTGGGCAGATAGGTCTTGAAGGGGATTTGCTCATCGAGATTGACATAGCACAATCCTCCTGCAAAAGTGCCAATCCAGATATTCTTTTGCCAGTCTTCATTAATCGTCCAAATCGAGTTATTGGGCAAGCTAAAAGGGTCGTTTATTGAAGTTTCATGCATTGAAAGTTCTTTGGTGTCGGGGTGATAGATGTATAGCCCTTTGATCGTTCCGATCCAAACGTTCCCGTTTTTGTCGATATGAAATTGTCTGATTGATAGTGATTCATTTTGAAAAAGTTCAAGTTGTTCTTCGATAGTGAAAGTCGATAAATCGAGTTTGTAGAGTGTTTGCTCTTGGGTGAGTATCCACATTTTCCCTTTGTGCACTTTGGCATCGGCAATGAGTTGCTGTTGGGCTGCCATCGAGAAGCAAAGAGTAAACTCTTGTTTGGCATAATTGAAGCGGTAGATTTCTCCGGAATTACTTAGCAGATAAAGGTCGTCATTATAGGTGCAGAAGACTGGAGAAATAGAGTTGATCTCCTTGCTGTCATACTTAGGCGTTATCATCTCCCCATTCTCCAAATTGAGCATGTGCCAATTTTTGTTATTCCTTCCCCATACAATATGGTGGTTGTCGATTTTTATAGCTGAAAGCGTCGTGTCGAAAACTTTCACAAAATCGTCATTTGCTTTAGTGTATTTATAAAGTCCATTATTGGTATTGACTAGAAATTGTCCGTGTTTATCTGCTGCCATATTCCCAAAAATCCATTCTACTGATTTGTTGGAATTTGCAAAGTGGGCATAGTATCTTTTGTGTTGATATCCATCAAAACGGTATAGGTCGTTTTCCATCATAATCCAAATGAACCCATCGACATCTTGCTGGATTTGCTTCACTCCATCATAATAAAATCCGCCCTCGGGCGAGAGTGTTCGGAAACGGTAGGTGTCGTGGCTATTGGCAGCAAAGATTGAGGAACAAAGACAGAAAGCCAGAAGGAGGGTGGATATACGCATGAGGTAGGGATTAAAAACGCAAAAATGAGGAGATTATTTCAAAAACTGAAATAATCTCCTCATAAAATAAAGTTTAGGAAGTAATAGGAGAATTAATATCCAGGGTTATTTTCCCAAACCAATCCAGAGTTAGCATCGATGATTGTTTGAGGAATAGGCCAAAGAGCATGTTTGTCATTGATTTTTGAAGCTGATTTCGAGTTGTATTTTTTCGTTCTTTCAATCAGCTTTCCTGTGCGAGCCAATGTGAAGCGTCTCATTTCTTCACCGAGCAACTCGCGAGCTCTTTCGTCAAGCAGATAGTCGATATTGACTTCCGACTCTTGTGCCAAGCTTGCTCCTGCACGCCCTCTCACCTCGTTGATTGCATCGGTGGCTTTCCCTAGTTCGTTGTCATTGATATATGCTTCTGCCAATAATAAGTAGGTTTCGGCTAGGCGAAATCTTGTCTTATCTTTTTGGTTGCCAGCGTAGGTTTCATCGTTGTCGGGCATGTAGTAAAACTTGGTAATCGTTGGGAATGCATATCCTCGATTCATATTGTCTTCCGTAATTTCATGCTTTTGACCGTATAGTTCTGTATTGTCAGGGTCATTATAATAATAGTCTCTACGGATATTATATTCAGAATTTCGCATGTCGCCAGCTTCATAGCTATCGAAGAGGTAGTCAATCGGACGAATTTGCCCTAGTCCTCTGCCTCCATATTCTTTAGAGATGATGAATCCTGGTATATTGTAGCAGGAAGCTACCCAAGCACGGCGTGTCCAGTCGGTGTAGGCATCGCCTCCTCCAGTTGTGCTATACTCAGCTTGTTGCACCCAGATAGATTCGCGGTTGCCCGAAGCACGGTTGTGGTTTTTCTCTAGGAACATGTCGGAAAATGGGTCGCCTGCTTGCGAGGCATTCTGCCCAAATCGAGTATCCATAAGTTGGAAATAAGGGGAATTAATCACTTCCAAAGCGGCGTTTTCAGCTTCCTCCCAATTGCCTGCAAAAATGTTAATCTCACTCAAAAGGTGCAGTGCTACCCATTTAGTTAGTTCTCCGTCTTTGACAGCATCGGGGGCTTCAGGTAGATATTTGGCTGCAAACTCTAAGTCTTCAATCATTTTTGCCAGGACAGTTGCTTTGGGGGTTCTTTCGAAATCAGTACGATAGTCGTCTTCTACTTTTTCAATCCAAGGCACATCGCCATATAAATATACCAAGTAGCGATAGGCATATGCTCTAAAGAAGTGAGCATTTGCTTGGTAGAACTCTTTATCGGAGCTATCCACCCATGCCACATCATTGTTTTCGGCATAGTTAATCATCATATTGGCATTGGTGATTAATCCGTATGCCCATTTCCAACGGTTGGAAATGTAGCTATTTGATGGGTCAAACGTATAGTTTTGGAAATGTTGCAAAGAGCCATCGGGACTGTTGATGTAGCAAATATCTAAACCACCTTGCAGTGCTTCGTATGGACAAGCTCCGTGGGAGATAACTCCATCATTCCATGTTTGAAACTCTAATCGAGCATAAGCGTAAAGCCCGTTCAAAGCGGCATTAAAGCCCTTTGTTGATGTGTATGTTTGGTCGGCACTTTCAAAGCTTTGCGGTGTTTCGTCTAAGAAACTTTCGCTACAAGCAGTGAAAATAGCAGATGCTAATACAATTATTGATATATATCTTTTCATAATCTTTTTTTTTAGAATGTCAAATTAACGCCTACAATAAGCACGCGAGGAGTAGGATATCCCGAAGCGTCTAGTGTATATTTATCTTGCTCTAGGTTGGTGGTGTACTTTTTAGCTTTAGAAAAAGTATATAGATTTCGAGCATTCACATAGGTTGTCAGACCTTCTATTCCGATTCGACTTGTTAATTCTTTGGGGAATTGATAGGACAGGTTCACATCTTGAATTCTCAAAAACGAGCCATCAGTATAGAATGTGTGTTTGGTTTCTGCATATCCAAGTCGAGTAACTTCGTTTGAGGGATTCTCAGGTGTCCAATAATTAATGCCATTAATGTAATTGACGTTTTTGCCGAATAACTGACGTTCCATTTGAATCGTTCCATTGTCTTTTGTTACATCGAAAACACCATTGAGGAATAGTGAGAACGACCAATTCTTATACGTAAGCGTATTGGTAAGACCAGCAGTCCATGTTGGAATTCTTGATCCAATAATCACGCGGTCATCGGTGGTTATTGTTCCACTCTTGTCTTTATCGAGCAATTTGGCATCTCCAGGGATGGCTCCGAATTTTTCAGCTTCTATTCTTTCACTTTCTTGCCAGATTCCTACCGCCTTATAGTCGTAATACACTTTCACGGGTTCTCCGATAAACCATTTGTTGCTAACGTCATCTTTGCCATCTTCTTTTAGCGCAATGATTTCACTCCAGTTGCCTGATAATACCAATGTGGTATTCCATTGGAAGTCGCTTTTCTTAATGTTTACAGAGTTGAGCGATAAATCAAAACCTTTGTTTTGTGTCTGACCAACATTGTCCATCATCGAAGTATATCCATTCATAACAGGCACAGTGCGGCTCATTAGCAAGTCTTTGGTGTTGGTGATGTAGTAGTCGAATTGTCCGTTTAATCTGTTGGCAAATAGATTGAAGTCGATACCTGCGTTAAATGAGTATGAGGTTTCCCATTTGAGGTTTGGATTTCCTTTGCTGAAATTCGCCACTAAGCCACCTGCAAACTCTGCGTCATTACCAAATATATAGTCCTTTTGAACTAATTTTGTTTTGGTTTGATAAGCGCTCACGGCTTGGTTTCCGTTAGAACCATACGACAATCTAAATTTCAGGAAGTCAAGATGTCTGACACCCCAATCCTTGAAGAATGATTCTTCACTCATCACCCACGCACCTGCGACGGAGGGGAATAATGCCCATTTATTGTTGTCGCCAAATGCGGAATAGCCATCTCGGCGAGCTGTTAGTGTTAGCAAATAGCGTCTGTCGTAAGAATAATTTGCTCGTCCCATCCAAGACAAAAGAGATGTTTCGGATTTGCTTGAGGCAATTGTTTTTGTGCCTTGTGCCATGTCGATATTGTGATAGCTGTTGGCATCCGAAAGAAATTTTTCGCCTGAAGATTCATGTTCGCTAGTGAATGTTTTTTGCGCACTGTATAGTCCGGTTAAATCAAGGTGGTGTTTTCCGAAATCACGCTCATATCTTACGATATTTTCCCAAGTCCAATCGCCATAGCTTGTATTGGAAATTGAAGCTGATCCTCCCACAGGATCGCCCGACATGGTGGTTGAGCCATAGTAGCTTCCTTGTTCGCGGTGGCGATATGAATAGCCGAAGTTAGCGCGATACGACAGTCCTTCTATGGGCAGCTTAATGTCGGCATAAGTGCTGGTGTATGCACCTCTTGAAATGTCGTCAACAATAGCATCTTGGTCAGCAAAAGGACTGTAATACATGGTTTCGGGGCTCATCGGATAGCGCACATATCTGCCGTTTTCATCTCTCACATCGCCATAAGGCGACATGCGGAAGGCGTAGGAATAGGCGGGAGTGTTTCCACTTCGATCTCTTTCGAGCAATTGAAGGTTCAAGCCGATGTTAAGCCAGTCGCTAAGTTGTTGGCTGATGTTGGAAGTGATGGCATATTTTTTATAGCCAGTATATTCCACGATGCCATCTTGGTCGGAGTATGACAAGGATACAAAGTAGTTTGTAGCGTCAGTTGCTCCCGAAATACTCACTTGGTGCTCTTGTTGAAGAGCTGTTCGGAATACTTCTTTATTCCAATCTGTTTCTTTGCCGTTTTTATAATTGTCGATCAAAGATAATTGAAGCCAAGCGCTAGGATTGTCCCATTCGGGGTCATCGGTGTCCTTGCGATAGTCTTTCAGCAGTTGAATGTATTCTTCCCCATTCATCAGGTCGGGCAGCCATTCAGCTTGTTGCACTCCGACATATCCGTTGTAGCGCACGGTTGCTTTCCCTTCTTTCCCCTTTTTGGTGGTTATCAAGATTACCCCATTGGCAGCACGCGAACCATAGATAGCCGCTGACGAAGCATCTCTCAGCACAGAGATGTTATCCACACTATTTTGGTCGATTTCTGTAATGCTACCATTAAATGGTATCCCATCTAAGATGATTAGCGGATTATTTCCGCCTGAAAGCGATTTCTCACCACGAACTCTAAAGGTTGCGTCTTCACCCGGTTTGTTGTTGGAAGAGGTTACATTCAATCCGGCTATCTGCCCTTGAATGCGTTGCCCCAAGCTTACAGCTGGTATTTTTGCAATTTGCTCTGAAGGAATGGTGCTGATTCCTCCTGTTAAATCGCTCTTTTTCATTGTACCATAGCCCACAACTACGACTTCATCTAAGCCTGTAGTCTCTTCTCTCATGGTAACATTAATTTCTGAGCGACCATTCACTGCCACTTCCTGAGTTTTCATGCCCACAAAAGTAAACACCAATACTCCATCTGTGGCAACATTGCCTACTTGATACTTACCATCAACGTTTGTAATAACTCCGTTGGTTGTGCCTTTCAAAAGGATAGTTACTCCTGGCATTGATTGCCCTTTGGAGTCAACTACCTTGCCCGAGACACTTTGTTGTGCATAGGCACTGCCTAGCAGCGCGCAACACATAGCTAAAAGTAAAAGAATCTTCCGCATACGTTTATAATTTATTTGAATTTAAGTTGTATTCTTGCCAAAAGCCTAAACGCAAAAATGCCATTGACCGATGATAGACATCTGTCAATGGCATTTGATGTGAACTGAGGAGTGTTACGCTATATATATATATATATATATATAGCTATTTAAGACGGCCAAATAAAAGCTCATTTTTTTGCAAGGAAAGTTGAATAGAAGAATAGAATCTTCTATTTGTTCCCAAATGCTATTATTTTTCCTTGCGATAAGAATCATGCTTATTTTTTGACTTAAATCAAGATGAATTAATTAACTATGTGCAAATGTATATGTTTGCAACCCTGCTTTCTTTACTGCAATTGCTTTTTGTTTTGTCTTTTTTGCTTTTTAAATGAAAAGCGAAGCGTTTAGGTTAATTTTCTCAAAGGTCATCCCCATCCCCTCCCCCCTCTCGCCAAACTTTATTCTCCCAAGCTTCATTCACATTTTTCAACTCCTAATTCCTAATCCATTCCTTCGCCGACTAAAAACAGAAAGGGGAATATTTGATTTGCTGATGTGCATTGGGATTTTTAAAAAGTGCATTTGAGATTTTCTGCTCTCTTTCCTAAAATCAGGAAGGCAGTTATGCAATTCAAAATCCCCTTTCCCAAAATCAGGAAGGCAGTTATGCTATTCAAAATCTTCTTTCCCCAAAATCAGGAAGACAGTTATTCGATTCAAAATGTCCTTTCCCCAAATCCGGAAGACAGTTATTCGATTCGAAATGTCCTTTCCTAAAATCAGACAAGCGGTCATGAGATTTAAAAGAAGCTTCATAATAAGGCGATTAGCTTGCTGTTAGGTTTTTTTA
>JBKECD010000200.1:0-8602 GCA_047974225.1 Mangrovibacterium sp. | reverse complement strand
TTCCCTCGAACTTTCACACCGCATCTTGATGGTGCTGGCGGAAATCCGTCGCGAAGGAACGCAGATGACTTACCTCCGTCCAGACTCGAAATCGCAGGTTACTATCGAATACAACGACGACAACACCCCCAAGCGAATCGAAGCCATTGTGGTTTCCACGCAGCACGATGAGTTTGACGCCGATGAACCCATGCTCGCCAAAATCAAAGAGGATGTCATACATATATTAATGCCTCGTGTGATTGCCCAATTGCCCGAGCGGGTGCAAGCGCTCTTTGGCGAAGATATTAAATATCATGTCAATCCAACCGGTAAATTTGTGATTGGTGGTCCTCATGGCGACACGGGCTTGACTGGTCGCAAAATCATTGTGGACACCTATGGCGGCAAGGGCGCGCATGGAGGTGGCGCATTCTCGGGCAAAGACCCTTCAAAGGTCGATCGCTCGGCAGCCTATGCGGCTCGTCATATTGCCAAAAACCTCGTGGCAGCGGGTGTGGCTGATGAAGTGTTGGTGCAATTGGCGTATGCCATTGGCGTGGCGCAGCCCGTGGGCGTGTTTGTGAACACCTATGGCACTTCGCATGTGTCGGCACACGATGGCGAGATTGCGAAAATCGTGGCGGAATTGTTCGACTTGCGTCCTGCTGCCATCGAAGAACGCTTGAAGCTCCGCAACCCGATTTACGAAGAAACGGCAGCCTATGGGCACATGGGGCGTGAGCCGCAAGTGATCACCAAACAATTCACTTCGCCCTATCAAGATGATGTGGAGCTTGAAGTGGAACTCTTCACTTGGGAGAAGCTCGACTATGTGGAAGTGATAAAAAAGAGTTTTCAGCTGTAGAATCAGCGTAAAAAATACGAAATTGTAAGTTCTATTTCGCAAGAAACGACTACATTTGCTCGTACTTTTTAAACAACTTAAAGACAAACAATATGGAGAATACAGATTGGGGAAAACTAGGCTTTGGTTATAGCAAAACCAACACCAATGTGCGTGCTTACTTCAAAAATGGCAAATGGAGCAACTTGGAAGTAAGCGATTCAGAAAATTTGAACATCCACATGGCAGCCACTTGTCTGCATTATGGACAAGAAGCTTTCGAGGGATTGAAAGCTTTCCGTGGTGCGGATGACAAAGTGCGTGTTTTTCGCATGGACGAAAATGCCAAACGCTTGCAAGACTCGGCCCTCGGCTCGATGATGGAGCCTGTGCCGACAGAATTGTTCTGCGAAGCGGTGAGCTTGGCAATCAAAGAAAACATGGAGTTTGTGCCTCCTTATGGTTCAGGTGCATCGCTCTATATCCGTCCGCTACTCATCGGCACTGGTCCGCAAATCGGAGTGAAACCTGCTGATGAATATATGTTTGTAGTGTTTGTGATGCCTGTTGGTCCTTACTTCCCTTCGGGATTCAAACCAACCCAGTTCGTAATTATGCGTGAATACGATCGCTCAGCACCGCTCGGCATGGGAAGATATAAAGTAGGTGGCAACTATGCCGCAAGCCTCGTGGCTGGACATCATGCACATGAGGAAAATTTCGCAGCTGTACTCTATCTAGATGCCGCCGAAAAGAAATACATTGATGAATGTGGCGCCGCTAACCTCTTTGGCATCAAAAATAATACTTACATCACGCCCAAATCACGGTCAATCTTGCCTTCCAGCACCAATAAAAGCTTAATTCAATTGGCAGAAGATTTGGGGCTAAAAGTGGAGCGCAGAAAAGTGCCTGTGGAAGAATTGGCAGAGTTTGAAGAAGTGGGAGCTTGCGGCACGGCAGCGGTGATTTCGCCCATCAAGCGAATTTATGACCACGACCTCAAAAAAGAATACCTCTATGGCAATGGCGAAGATGCGGGCGAATGGAGTACTAAGCTCTACAATCAATTGCGCGGCATTCAACATGGCGAAGTGGAAGATATTCACGGCTGGAACACCGTGATTGAATAGCTGAAAATAGCTGAAATTATAAAAGAGGGACATCATTTGAATATGACGTCCCTCTTTTGTGTTATTCTGCAATTACTCGTTCTGCAATTGCTTGCATATCTTTCCCCGAGAAATTCCCCGAGCTCATCAGAAGCAAATTGGCATGCTGCCATTCTTTCGCAAAAAGTTCTGCAAACAAGGCATCGGAGTCAGTAAAGACTTGGAGGTTTTCACTTGCGAAAGCCTCCGCCACTTGCTGCGCTGTGATGGGTTCGAGCTGTTTGTGGGCAATCGTGTGCGGATTGAAATACACATAGGCTTCATCGGCAGCCGTCATGCATCCAGCATATTGGGGCAAAAACTCCTTTTTCAGCGAGCTGAAAGTGTGCAGCTCCATCACCGCCACAAGCTTGCGGTCGGCAAACTGCGCTTTCACCGCTTGGGTGGTGGCTTTGAGCTTCGAGGGCGAGTGCGCAAAATCATAATACACCGTGCAGCTTTCATGCTTCGCTAAGGTCTGCAATCTCCTTGCCGCACCTTTGAACGTGGCAATGGCAGCATAAAACTCCGCATCAGAAATCTGCAATTGATTGCACACGAGCTTCGCCCCTGCAATGTTCTGCAAATTGTGATTACCAAACACTTCAATCGGAACTTCAGCAGCATTATTGAGCAGCACTGTTTGTCCCTCACGAATCAACGAGAGGTGTTCCGCATAGGCTTCCGCATGCACATCGGCACGCACTTCCGAAGCGATTTTTTGCAACTCCACATCGCCAGCATAATAAAACAGTTTGCCATTTGGCTCAATCAGATTTGAAAAGATGCGGAATTGCTCCACATAGTTGTCGAAAGTGGGAAAGACATTGATATGATCCCACGCCACTCCGCTAAGCAGCGCAATATGTGGGTGATAGAGATGAAACTTTGGTCGGCGGTCGATGGGGGAAGAGAGATATTCATCGCCCTCAAAGATTGCCACTTCGGCATCGTGCGAGAGCGACACCATGGTTTCAAATCCCTCGATATTCGCCCCCACCATATAGTCAAACTTCTTGCCCGACTCGCGCAACACATGCATAATCATCGAAGTAATCGAGGTTTTGCCATGCGAGCCGCCAATCACCACACGGAGCTTATCTTTGGTTTGCTCATAGAGATATTCCGGATAGGAATAAATCTTCAAGCCTAGTTCTTGCGCACGGAGCAACTCGGGATTATCGGCACGAGCGTGCATGCCGAGAATCACCGCATCAATGGAAGTATCAAGCAATTCAGGTTGCCAGCCCTCCACCTTGGGCAGTAAATCATATTTTGACAATCGAGATTTCGAAGGCTCGAAGACTTCATCATCAGAACCGCTCACAGTGAAACCTTTTTTATGCAATGCAATGGCGAGGTTATGCATCGCACTTCCGCCAATGGCTATAAAATGTATTTTCATATTTTCGTTTTTAAAGTTCCATGAAGTATCAAAGATAACTGTTCTTGTGGAATTAAGCATTTTGCAATTCAAAAAAAATCTTTTTCAACGGATTCATTGATAAACGCACCCTTTCCGTTGAAAACGTTTTGTCGTGAAATGATACTATATTATTATTGTATCTGAATTTTTAAATCAACATGGCATGAAAACTTTACGGATATTTCTTTTCGCACTTTGCTGCGCAACTTTCGGCACTATACTGAACTCTTGCCTGAAAGAAGACAACCCTATTCAGCAAGAAGACAACAAAGACCAAGACACCAACAATCCCGAAGACGAAACCGATTATGAAGTGCCTGACGAGGATGATGATGAGGAACTCGATAATAATCCGCAGGAAGTGGATTATGACAATGCGGTGAGCATCGTGTGGAATGGTGCGGAAGTGGCAATCACCAACCCACTTGAGGGCAATGGTGTCGAGATCACAACTAACAAAGGTCATGTGATTATCAATTCTTCCTTAGTGGATACCGAACTCGCCTATGTGCTTTCAGGCACAACCACCGATGGCTCGGTGAAAGTCTATGGCGAATATAAATTCAACCTCGTGCTCAATGGCGTGGGAATCACCAACCCCACAGGGGCAGCCATCAATATTCAGTGTGGCAAGAAAATTTCCATCTATGTGGAAGATGAAACCAACAACCGCTTGATTGATGGCGCAACTTACACCGAAATTGAGGGCGAGGATATGAAAGGAACAATCTTCAGCGAGGGACAACTGAATTTCTATGGAAATGGTGCGCTCGAAATCCGCGGAAAATATAAGCACGCCATTTGCTCCGACGATTATATTCGTATGCACGCTGGGAATATCAACATCATCGAAGCGGCTAGCGATGCGGTGCACTCCAACGATTATATCCGAATTGATGGCGGCACACTCACTGCTTATTCCTATGGCGAGGGATTCGACACTGATGGCTATATTTTGATTGAGGGTGGCGACATCACACTGCAAACCTCAGGCATGAAAGGGCATGGCATGAAAGCGGTGGAATATATCACAGTGAACAGCTCGGGTTCGCTCGACATTAAGACCACCGGCACCGCTGCGAAATGCCTAAGCTCAGATGGCGACCTCACGATTGCAAAAGGAACGCTCACACTCAAAACCACAGGTGGGGGCTATTATGATTCCTCCATTGCCGATGTTTCTTCCGCTTCCGCCATTAAATGCGATGGCGCAATGGTGATTGAGAATGGTACGATTACGATTAACAGCTCGGGCGCAGGCGGCAAAGGCATCAGCACCGATGGGGGATTGACTATCAATGATGGAACGATTTCAGTTACCACTACCGGCACGAGATATGTTTATAATAATACCTATAATACGGCAGCCAAAGCCATTAAGAGTGATAGTAATCTCACTATCAACGGTGGCACAATTACGGTGCGCACCTCAGGCACGGAGGCGGAGGGCATTGAAAGCAAAAAGACGCTCACCATCACGGGCGGAACGCTCGATGTGCAGACCTATGATGATGCCATGAACGCTTCCAACCATATTCAGATTGATGGCGGAAACATCTATTGCGCAGCGAGCAATAATGACGGCATTGATTCCAACGGCACAATTACCATCACTGGCGGTGTGGTGGTTTCCGCAGGAGCAACATCGCCCGAAGAGGGTTTCGATTGCGACAATAATCGTTTCACCATCACCGGCGGTACGCTTGTGGGCATTGGCGGAGCAACGAGCTCGCCCACAGCAAGCTATTGCACGCAATATTCGCTAGTTTATGGCACTTCATCTGTTTCGGCGGTGCACATCGAAAACACCTCAACAGGTGCCGATATTTTGACTTTCAAACTTCCACGCACCTATTCGCAAACCACCTTGCTTTTCAGTAGTCCATCGCTTGCGAAAAGTACCGGCTATACCATATATACAGGTGGCACAATCAGTGGCGGCACCGAGTTTCATGGACTATATACAGGCGCAACTTACAGCGGTGGTTCTTCGGCAAGTACTTTCACTACTAGCTCGATGGTAACCACGGTGGGCAGCACAAGTGGCGGTGGATTCCCTGGTGGTGGCGGAAGGCCGTAAAGCCCCCTCCTAACCTCCCCCGTACTTCGACTGCGCTCAGCAACCGAGGGGGAGGGACTAGAACCAACAGATAAGCAACAACAATGACAGATAATAAGCAACAAATAAACTCCGTGTCTTCGCCCTCCCCCTTGGGGGAGTTGGAGGGGGCTTTCTCCCCAATCAGTCTAGCTGAAATGGAGGGGGTGCGCTTGATGAATCGCACTGACACGAAATATGTGACGAACGCTGCTTGTTTGCAACAATTGATGGCGCAATTGAGTGCGGATTACTATATGCAAGAAATCAATCATTCGGCATTGAATCCGTATGAAACTATTTATATGGATACTCCTAATTGCGATATGTTTCTGACACACCACAGCGGAAAGGCTCAGCGTGAAAAGGTGCGCACAAGAAAGTATGTCGATGCTGACTTATGCTTTCTAGAGGTGAAGAATAAAAACAACAAGGGGGTAACTCGCAAGAAACGTGTGGAATTGATGACTGCCGAAGATATTAGTCTTGAGGGGGAGGAATTGTTGGATAAATATTCCTCGTTTCAACTGCAAGAGCTCACACCTCATGTGGAAACCACCTATGAGCGCATCACTTTGGTGAATCGAGCAAAGACGGAACGCCTGACGATTGATGTGAATTTAGGATTTAAAAACCTGCGTACAGGCATTACCAAGCAATTGCCCGATTTGGTGATTATCGAACTGAAGCAGCAACAAGGCGACCATCATTCCAAAGCAAAAGCGTTGTTGAATGATTTAAGATTGCGCCCCACAGGGATGAGCAAATATTGCATTGGTGCAGCACTCACCAATCCCGATTTAAAACAAAATCGATTTAAAATGAAATTAAAACAACTCGATAAATTAATAAATAGAAATGGAATTAGCCGCTGAAATATTTGAAAACGAAAACACGATTATGAATGGCATGTCGGGCGATTTGATGCAATTGCTCATTCGCTTTGCACTCAACTTTGTGGTGATTGGTATCATCATTTATGGGTTTTATTATCAGAAAAGCAAACGCCGAGATTATACTTTCACCTTTGTGATGATTGCGGTGAGCGTGTTTTTCCTCATCTTCCTCTTGGGAAGTGTGAAGCTTAAAATCGGTTTTGCGCTTGGCGTATTTGCCATCTTCGGCATCATTCGCTATCGCACCGAATCAATGGCTATTCGTGAAATGACTTATCTCTTTACCATTATTGCCATTTCGGTCATCAATGGGCTTTCCGTGCAGATTGACTATCCCGAACTCTTGACAGCCAATCTGATTTTCATTCTCGCCATCTTTGCGTTGGAATGCAGCAAGCAGCTGAAACATATTTCGAGCAAAATCATTCTCTATGATAATATTCACCTCATTGTGCCTGAAAAAGAAGAGGAATTGAAACAAGATTTGCACCTCCGCACCGGATTGGATATTGTGCGCGTGGAAATCGGGCGCATTGATTTCTTGCGCGATTCAGCCTTACTGAAAGTCTATTATGAGTCGGCTAAAGGTGATGTGAACACGGCTGAATCAATCAGCAAAATATCTGATGCTGATGAAACTTTATAGATACACACTTGGAGTGTGCTTGCTCTTCGCTTCGCTCACAGCAAATGCGCAAGACTGGTCATCCTCCATGTCGATAGGCGTGGAAAAGAAAGTGGCAGGCATCAAACTTTCTTTGGAAGAAGACTTCCGCACACGTGATAACTTTTCCACTGTGGATAGATTCTCCACCGATTTCACCGCTATGTATAAGCCGTGGAAATTTCTGAAAGTGGGAGCTGCCTACAATCTCATCAACCAGAACCACGAAACAAAAGGTTGGGAAGTGCGTCATCGCCACTACTTTTATGCCACAGGCGAATATGAATGGCAGCGATTTACATTATCTTTGCGCGAAAAGTATCAAAGCACCTATCGGGTGGGCGTAGAGGAAACAGCTACTCGAATCAATCCGAAGCAGTTTCTGCGGAGTCGATTGGAGCTGGACTACAATATTAAGAAATGCAAGTGGAATCCCTATGCTTCGATGGAGTTTTACAAACCGCTCAACGACCCGAACGACAGTCGAATTCGGAAAATAAAATATCGTGTAGGAGCAGAATATAAGCTGAGTAAGCATGATGCGCTTGATTTTGCTTTCACCTATAGCAACTTTCGTGATGATGACGATATCAGCGAAAAGAATATGATTGGTGTGGGATATGTGCGAAAGTTTTAAGCCCCTCCTAACCTCCCCGAAGGGGAGGGACTAGAACCAGCAAATAAAAAACAATGACAGATAATAAGCAGCAAATAAACTCCGTGTCTTCGCCCTCCCCCTTGGGGGAGTTGGAGGGGGCTCGAAAAAGCTTCCTCGAAAACCTCATCTATTTGGTGATTTGGAGCATCATCTTGATTGCGCCACTCTTCGACCGATTGAGCAATGAAACGCTCAATTGGAGCAGGGTGTTCGCTTATTGGGCTTGGCTCGTGCCTTTCTTTGCGCTCTTCCTGCTGAACAACTTTTTGCTGATTCCTCGCTTGCTGCTTCGCAAGAAGACAGGACTTTATCTCCTAGTGAACGTGTTTCTGCTTGCGCTTCTTTTTGCGAGTTCTCCATCTCCAGCTGTACGCCACGATTTCAAGCAGAAACCACATTTTGAAGAAGGTTTCCACCCGCCAAAGATGTATGATAAAAACTTTCACCCGAAGCAACCTCGCATCATTCATGCGCCTTTCGGTTTTGGTCCGGCGGTGGATAATCTGATTTTAGCAGTGCTCATCATCGGTTTCAACATCGCCATTCGACTGCTCTTTAAGTCGATTCGCGATGAACAGCAAATCAAGGAGCTGAAAAGTCAATCGCTGCGAGCTGAACTCGATTACCTCAAGGCGCAGGTCAATCCGCACTTCTTCATGAACACGCTCAACAACATTCATGCGCTAATTGACATCGACACTGATCGAGCTAAAGACACCGTGATTGAACTCTCAAAAATCATGCGCTATGTGCTTTATGATGCCAACCGTCCGTTGATTTCTCTGGAAAAAGAAATTCACTTTCTCGACAACTACATTCGTCTGATGCGCATCCGCTATACCGACAATCTCGACATTCGCACAAGCTATCCTGAAGAAATTCC
>JBKECD010000183.1:0-17663 GCA_047974225.1 Mangrovibacterium sp. | reverse complement strand
TCGATGGAGATCTTTCGAGCTCTTCCATCGGAGCGATACCGCTGATTGTGGGATTCATTGCTGCCTTCATCTCGGGATTGCTCGCCTGCAAGCTCATGATTAGCATTGTGAATAAAGGAAAACTTATTTACTTTGCCGCCTACTGTTTATTAGTGGGGGCGATTGCTGTTATTTTTGCTTAGTTACGTTTATTGCTTCGCTGTTTATTTGCCTGCGGCGTTTATTGCTTCGCTGTTTATTTGCCTGCGGTGTTTATTGCTTCGCTGTTTATTTGCCTGCGGCGTTTATTGCTTCGCTGTTTATTTGCCTGCGGCGTTTATTGCTTTGCTGTTTATTTGTTTAATTAATTCCTAACCCCTAATGTATAATTTTCAAGAAGGCGAAATTCTTCTATTCGACAAACCACTGGAGTGGACTTCTTTCGACTTGGTGCGCAAAGTGCGCAACAAACTCTGCCGAGCTTTGGGCATCAAGAAACTCAAAGTGGGGCATGCGGGCACGCTCGACCCTAAAGCCACCGGACTAATGATTCTCTGCACCGGGAAAGCCACCAAGAAAATAGACTCCATTCAAGCCGAAATCAAAGAATATATCACCACGCTAAAACTCGGAGCTACGACTCCTTCTTTCGACCTCGAAAACGAAGAAGACGAACACTACCCCACCGAGCACATCACTGCCGAATTGATCACATCGGTGCTTGAGCAGTTCCGTGGCGAGCAGATGCAAACACCCCCTCTCTTCAGTGCGGTGCGAGTAAATGGAGTGCGCGCTTATGAGCATGCACGCAAAGGCGACGATGTAAAACTCAACGCCAAGCCTATCCGCATCGACGAGCTCAAAGTCCTTTCATTTGAAAACAATCTCTTGGAGCTTCGAGTGGTGTGCAGCAAAGGCACCTATATCCGTGCTTTAGCACGAGATATTGGCGAGGCGCTTCAATCGGGAGCTTATCTGGTTCAGCTTCGACGCACCCAAATTGGGGAGTATAAAGTGAGCGACGCCCTCGACTTAGATTATTTTTTAGATAATATCCAACAGTTTGCGGAATCAGAAGATTAGATTTCAACAAAAAGCTGTTAAATTCGCACCCTATTCTATATCTCCGATAAGAATAGCTGTTTATTAGTTTCAAATCCCTTTAAGAAAGCTACCATATGAAGTTGTCAAAGTTTAAATTCAACCTTCCTGAGAACTTAATCTCATCTCACCCCGCTCCTAACCGTGATGAATCACGCTTGCTCGTGGTGAATCGTGAAACAAATAAATTTGAACACAAACAATTCAAAGATCTCATCGAATACTTCGGCGACCAAGACGTAATGGTCTTCAACGACACCAAAGTTTTCCCCGCTCGCCTCTATGGCAACAAAGAAAAAACAGGTGCCGAAATCGAAGTTTTCTTGCTTCGAGAGCTTAATCGCGAGCAGCGACTTTGGGATGTCATTGTGGAACCTGCCCGTAAAATTCGTATCGGCAATAAACTCTATTTTGGCGAAAACGACGAACTAGTGGCTGAGGTGATTGACAACACCACTTCTCGTGGTCGCACCTTGCGTTTTCTTTTCGATGGCAGCTATGACGAATTTAAGAAAACTCTTTATGGACTCGGAGAAACTCCAATCCCCGAATCAATCAAAGAACTCCGCAACGTAGAGCCTGAGGATGAAGATAGATATCAAACCATCTTTGCCAAGCACGAAGGAGCAGTGGCAGCACCGACAGCAGGACTACACTTCAGCCGTGAGCTATTAAAACGTTTGGAAATCATCGGTGTTGATTTTAGCCATATCACATTGCATGTCGGATTGGGAAGTTTCCGTCAAGTGGAAGTGGAAGACCTGACCAAGCATAAAATGGACTCTGAGCAAATTTGGATTCCCGAAGACGCTTGTGAAATTATCAACCGAGCAAAAATGAATAAGAAAAACGTGTGTGCCGTCGGCACAACGGTGATGAGAACTTTGGAAACCTCTGTTTCCACTCAAAACCACGTGAAGCCATTTGAAGGATGGACGAATAAGTTTATCTTTCCTCCTTATGATTTCCGCGTCGCCAACCGCATGATTTCAAACTTCCACATGCCATACTCCACTCTTTTGATGATGGTGGCAGCTTTCGGAGGATATGATTTAACCATGGATGCCTATAACGAAGCTATAAAAGAAGGCTATCATTTCGGCACTTATGGCGATGCCATGTTGATTTTATAAACTTGGCATTTCGCTTGAGCAATGCTGCTTAAAGCAGCAACGTTTGAGCAACAAAAGCGAAAAAAAAATCCATTTCGATTTGGTAACTAGATATAAACGTATATCTTTGCAGTCCGAAATAAACAGTTAAGAATAAAAATAAAATAGAATAGCGATGAAAAGAACATTTCAACCATCAAACAGAAAGCGCAAAAACAAACATGGTTTTCGCGAAAGAATGGCTTCAGTAGGCGGTCGCCTAGTCTTGAAAAGCCGCCGTGCTAAAGGAAGAAAAAAATTAACAGTTTCTGACGAAGCAAGACACAAACGCTAGATAATAGCTTTGTAAAAACATATAAAGGTGAGGATTTCCTCACCTTTTTTGTTTTCTCCAAACCCCCACATTGCAATCTTTCAAATTTTCCCTATCTTCGCTTACATAATTCCAATGCTGAACTATGGATCGCAACGAAAACATCCTGCAAGAGCTCGCTCAAAAAGGACATCAATATATCAAGTATGGCGTGGTGGACGTGGATGGAATCATTCGCACGAAAGCTATCTCCATTGCTAAGTTTAAGGAAATCATCGCCACTGGCGTGGGCTATTGCGATGTGATTTTCGGCTGGGACAGTGGCGACCAATGCTATGACAACACCACCGCCACAGGTTGGCACACGGGATATCCCGACCGCCGTGCGAGCATCGACCTCAGCACTTTGCGCTATCTGCCCACTGATGAAGACACGCCTTTCTTCCTTGCCGATATGCAGCATGATGAGCAGATGCAAAGCGTCTGCCCACGCACGCTTTTGAAAAAAGTGGCGCAGGCTGCCGATAAGATGGGTTTCAAAGCACTCTTCTCGCAAGAGTTTGAATGGTTCAATTTTCATCAGCTTGAAGCTGGCAAGCAAGAAGTGGAGAAAGCTGATTTGAAATCGCTCACCACAGGCATGTTTGGCTATTCGCACCTCCGTCCGATTCAAAATAAAGATTATTTCCACAGCATCTTCCGCAGCTTGCTCGCCATGGATGTGCCGCTCGAAGGATTGCACACCGAGACGGGTCCGGGGGTTTATGAAGCCGCCATTGCCTGCGATGATGTGCTTCGAGCAGCCGACAAAGCGGTGCTTTTCAAAAGCACAGTGAAGGAGTTGGCGCACCAGCACGGCATCACTGCTTCCTTTATGGCGAAGTGGAATGCTGATTTGCCTGGTTGCAGCGGTCATTTGCACCTCAGTCTTTGGGACAAGCAGACGAAGCAGAATGCGTTCAGTTCCGCAGCGAGAGAATTAAATCCAATCATGCAGCAATTCATGGCTGGCGTCTTGCTTGCTTTGCCGGAATTGCTCCCGATGTATGCACCCACGATTAATAGCTACAAGCGATTGAATGGTGGCGATTGGGCTCCGAATAATATCAGTTGGGGCGTGGACAATCGCACGGTTTCTTTGCGAGTGTTGCCGAGCGAAAACAAATCAGCTCGACTAGAACTTCGTGTGCCGGGTTCCGATGCTAATCCATACCTCGCCATGGCTGCCGCTTTGGCTTCGGGATTATATGGCATTCAGCATCAACTTCAGCTTGAAACTCCCGAAACCAAAGGCAGTGCCTATGCCGATGGGCGCACCATGCTGGCGAGCAATCTGCGCAATGCTTCAGAAATTATGCAGAACAGTTCGCTTGCCAAAGAATTGCTCGGCGAAGATTTTGTGCATCACTTCACCCAAACTCGCCTGTGGGAATGCCGCCAATATGAAAAGATGGTGAGCGATTGGGAAATTAATCGGTATTTTGAGATTATCTGACAAAACGAAGAGTTATGAATCAACCTCAAGAAAAGCCACAACGGCAAGAGTTTAACCAATATATTGGAGCGATTAGCTCGGAAATCGACCATGCGCAAGTGCGGCTCGTTTCAGCAGCGAATGTTCAGATGCTATTACTTTATTGGAAGATTGGGCACTTCATCTTGCTCAATCAGCAACGATTGGGCTGGGGAAGCAAGTTCATCGAGCAAACCTCGGATGCTCTTCGAAAACTGAATCCGAATAGGAAAGGTTATTCGGCAAGGAATCTGAAATACATGTGTCAGTTTGCCAAATCCTATCCTTTGGAGGTGCTGAATCAGTTTCAGATTGCCGACCAAGAATTGGAAGTTCCAACGCTTGAAAAAACGCTTTCCACTCTAACCGTTTTAGATGGATTTGAATTTAGGCAAGAGCCTCTTGCACAAATTCAACAAGATAATTCACATGAATTACTAGAAAACGAATTTGGGCAAGAACCTCCTGCCCAATTGCAAATTACTGAACATGAGAGTAATATAATTGGGCAAGAACCTCTTGCCCAATTTGACAACGTCAGCGAAGCATTAACAGTAATTACTAAGCATTCAATTACTCAAATTGAAGATTTATTTGTCAATTCTCCTGTGGCAAGAATAAACTGGGCAAGTCATGTAGCTTTGATGAACAGCAAGCTTTCACTAGGCTGTGCCTATTGGTATATGAAGCAATCTGTGGAATTTGGATGGAGTAGTAACGTGCTCAAAATGCAGATTGATACAGACTTGTTTCATCGCCAAATAAAGAGTCAAAAGGTGAGCAATTTTACTGCCACTTTGCCGAAACCTCACAGCGACTTGGCAAACTATTTGCTGAAAGATCCTTATATATTCGACCTGGCAGGAGTTTCAAACCAAGCTAATGAGCGAGATATTGAAGAGCAGTTGGTCAGTCATGTGACCAAATATCTATTAGAAATGGGGAATAGCTTTGCCTTTGTGGCTCGCCAAAAGCATTTCCAAATTGGCGATAGTGATTTCTATGCCGACCTAATTCTATATAACATCAAGCTGCACGCCTATGTGGTTATCGAGCTGAAAGCAACCCCATTCAAACCTGAATATGCGGGGCAATTGAATTTCTATGTCAATGTGGCGGATGATAAATTGAGAGGAGAGCATGACAATAAAACCATTGGTTTGCTTCTCTGCAAAGGCAAAGATGAAGTGATGGCTCAATATGCTTTGTCGGGCTATAATCAGGCTCTCGGCGTGAGTGATTATCAGCTGAGCAAAGCAATACCCGAAGAATTAAAATCAACGCTCCCCTCAATTGAGGAGGTCGAAGAAGAATTAAATCAACTATTCAACAAATAAACTTGCAGCCTGAACTCCTCCCCCTTGGGGAGGTTGGGAGGGGCTTTAATAAACCCATCATGGAAGACATCAGAGAAAAAATAATCCGTCAAGCGTGGCGTGAGTTTGATGACCGGCACGAAATCAAGCGCATCATCAATGTGAGTGCCAATGTTTCGACTAATTCCGTATTTAAGGTTTCGTTTTATGAGCGGCAACCTGTCTTTGCGAAGCTTTCCGACTATGGCAACTTCGACAATTTCAAGGAAGATCATATCATCATCAATAATTTGGCGAACAACCTTGAAGCACCCTATCAGTCCTTCTTGGCACAATCCTTAGAGAAGAAAAACGACCTCTTCATCTATCGTTATTTCTATCACGACCGCTCGGCGTGGCTGGTGTTCTACAATCCGATTCAAATCGACCAGCAATCGCCTAAGCGATTGGAAGAACGCCACATCAAGAAGATGGGGCGCGAGCTAGCTCGCTTCCATAAGGCGTGCTATAATGTTGCTCCGCAACTGCCTGTGGCATCGAAGACTGTCATCACCGACATGCTGCAATTCCGCAAGCGGATTGCCAACGGCTCATTTGTGGCTAATGACGAACAAAAAGATATGCTCCACCGCCAAATTGATATCTTCCTCCACAACACCGACGAATATAATTACGACACGGAGCTTGACATCCTCCCCGTGTTTGTGGATTGGAATATCGGCAACTACTCCGTAACGAGCGAGGGGAATTTCTTCTCACGTTGGGACTATGACTGGTTTCGCATGTCGAGCCGGGTGATGGATTTCTACTTCTTTGCTCGTGTGTGTTCCGATATTGGCGACCGCACGGTGTTTAGTTATCTCATCGACCCACTGATGGAAGACCGATTCATTCTTTTCCTCAAAGAATATCATAAAATCTATCCTTTGAGCGAAGGCGAAGTGCGGCTCATCAAAGAATGCTATCGTTTCTTTATTCTCAACTATGTGATGAAGGACGGGCAATATTTCTTCCGTGAGTCCTATATGAAGAAGCTTCAACAGGAAGCCTACAATACGTACTTCCCCGCCATTGATACAAATTTTGATTTGAATAAATTGCTGAAGGCATTGAAACTATAAAAGCCCCCTCCAGCTCCTCCGAGGGGGAGGGCAGAACCTCAACTCGGCACTAACCCCTATCCCCTATCCCCTAATCCCTAACCCCTATTAAAAATGGATATTCATAAATTTCAAGACGTAGCGATCAAATATAAAACCATATTCTTCGATGCCTTTGGGGTGTTGAAGAATCACAAGGGAATGATTGAAGATATTCAAAAGACCTTCGACTTTCTCGATGCAAACAACATCAGTTATTATGTAGTAACCAACGACTCCTCGCGAGGACCTGAAGAATTAGCAGCAAGCTATGTCAATCGGGGCATTTATTGCATCACGCCCGATAAGATTATCTCCTCGGGCATGTTGGCGCACGAATGGCTTGCCATTAAGGTGCAAGGCGGCAAGGTGGCATATGTCGGCACGAAAGCCTCGGCACACTATATTGAGCAAGCAGGATTGAGCACGCTCGCTATTCGAGATTTGGATTTGAACGAAGTGGACGATATTGCCGCATTGGTCTTCCTCGATGATGAAGGCTTCAGTTGGGACGAAGACTTAAACAAGTCGCTCAACTTGCTTCGCAAGCGAAACATTCCGGTCATTGTGGCAAACACCGACAAGCACTATCCCGTGAGCAAGCACGATGTGTCGATAGCCATTGGCGGATTGGCGGATTTAGTCGAGCGTGTGTCGGGGCGCAATTTCATTCGCTTCGGAAAGCCCGATGCGCAGATGTTTATGTTTGCCCTCCGAAGAGCGCAGCAAGACAATCCCGACTTGCACCGCCGAGAAATTCTCATGGTGGGCGACACCTTGGAGACCGACATTATCGGTGGCAATAAATTTGGGGTTGATACTGCTTTAGTACTCACAGGGAACACCATTCCCGAGATGGCTGAAATCCGAATTAAAAGCACTGGGATTATTCCAGACTATGTGTGTGAATCGGCAGTGGTGAGTGAAAAATAATCAGAAACAAATGAAAATAGGAAATATCGAATTAGGGGAAACCCCGTTGTTTTTAGCTCCGATGGAGGATGTAACCTACCAATCGTTTCGCACGGTGTGCAAGCAAAACGGCGCCGATGTGATGTACACTGAATTTGTGTCTTCCGAAGCATTGGTGCGTGAAATCGAAAAGATAAAAATGAAGATGATGCTCGATGAGGGCGACCGCCCCATTGGCATTCAAATCTATGGCTACGACATCGACTCCATGACCAACGCCGCCCGCATGGCAGAAGAGATGAATCCCGACTTCATCGACCTCAACTTCGGATGTCCGATGAAGAAGATTGTCAAGCGTGGTGCGTGCTCAGCATTGCTGCAAGACCTGCCCAAGATGCAAGCCATGAGCGAAGCCATTGTCAAGGCGGTGAATCTCCCCGTTACAGCCAAGACCCGATTGGGCTGGGATGAAAATTCAAAATGCATCATGGAAGCTGCCGAGCGGCTCAATGATGCAGGCATTTCGGCACTCACCATTCATGGGCGCACCCGCAGTCAGATTTATTCAGGAGAAGCCGACTGGACACTCATTGGCGAGGTGAAGAACAATCCCAAAATCACGATGCCCATCATCGGCAATGGCGATATTAACGGTCCCGAGAAAGCGAAAACACTGCTCGACCAAACAGGAGTGGACGGACTGATGATTGGTCGAGGAAGCATCGGTCGTCCGTGGATTTTCAATGAGGTGAAGCACTACTTAAAGACGGGCGAACTCCTGCCCTATCCCACAGTGGCATTTATTGTGGAAGAGCTTCGCAAGCAAATGGCAATCACCACCGACTTCAAGGGCAATGAGGGCAGTGCCATTCGCATGATGCGCCGCCATTTTGCCCGATATTTTCCGGGAGTATCGAATTTCCGCCCTTGTCGCATCAAGCTTTTGCAAGCCGACACCAAGGATGAAGTGGAGCAAATTCTCGATGAAATCATCGAGCTGCATGGGCAGCAGGTGGTGGACTATACAGATATGAGCTTGAAATAAAATCGAAGAGGGGTGCACCTCACTCCCCTCTATAATCGTTATATGCCGCCCACAAGTCTTTCTTATAAGTTTCCCCAATGGCAACTTTTCGGTCATGGCATTTGAAGATAACAATCCCTCCATTGATGCGATGGACATAATCCAAATTGACAACCCGCTGGCGATGCACTCGCACAAAATTACGGGGTAGTTTCTGGAGAAATGCCACGAGGGAAGCATTGCTGATTACACGACGTCTGCCGTCGTCGAGAGTCATCTCAAGACTACGATTGCCTGTTGTTTCGACACAGACAATCCGACCAATCTCAAAGCTTTCTTTTCCGAAGTTGGTGGTCAGAGTAATCTCGCTTGCGCGAGGGGCGAAGCGCTTTTTAAAGCGCCTAACGGTCTCGCCAAGCACCTCTGGGTCAATAGGCTTTAATATGAAGTCGAAAGGCTGCACATGGAATGCTTCGGGCATATGCTCACGCATCCCCGACACAAAAACAAAGGGCGGGACTCTTCGTTCTTCCGATAGTTTTTTGATAAAATCCAGCCCATTAATCGTTCCTGGCATTCCGATGTCTAGGAATAACAGGTCATAGGAATTTTCCTTTAAGAGAGTTGCAGCAGCGGCGATTGAATTGCAGCCCTCAATCTGCATGTCGCCAAGCCTCCCTAAGAGCTGCTTTAAAAGCTCGACAGCGCGCACTTCGTCGTCGATAATTAGCACTTTATAGTTCACAATTGCAATAGTTTGATTGAATAAAGCATGCCTAGCAGAGCATGAATTTTGTAAAGGTAGTGGAAAACTGTTATTTTTTTCACAACAACAAGCCATTCTGCACGAACAGGGCTAAAATCTGCGCGAACAGGGTTGCTGCGCATTAAATTTAACCTTTACTTCATTTTCTTTGTTGAAATCTCAAAGCAATATCGCATTGGGATATACAATCGCACCAATGTTCCTCGCCCAACTTTGGAGGTGATTGTCAAACGTGCTTCCGACTCGTTATATCGGTTATATATTCGGAGTATTCTTTTGATGTTTTTGAGCCCCGTGCCACTCGACAGATTTACTTTTTCACTATCGAATCCCACGCCATTATCTCGGACTAAAATGACTACACATTCTGCATCTTCAAGGACATGCAGAAAGAGCTCGCCACCATTCTCTTTTTTTCCAAGCCCGTGCACCAAGGCGTTTTCCACCAAAATCTGAATCGCCATCTTCGGAATCAGAATCTGAGTATCCACCTGCTTGTTGATAATAATATCATAGTTCAACCGATCGCCAAAGCGGTATTTTTGAAGTTCGAGAAATCGCTCGACAAAATCGAGCTCTTCGCCTAGTGTCTTCACCAGCACCTCGGAATGAGAGATGGTCTCTCGAATCAGATGACTGATTTTAGACAGATAAGTATAGGCGATCGCTTGATTGAGCAGTAGGTCGGCACCCACACTATTGAGCGCATTGAAGATGAAATGGGGGCTGAGCTGACTTTTGATGTTAGTCAGCTGCAAGTTGATGATTTCTTGCTGACTGGATTGCAACTGCAACAGGCGCTTGCGCTTGCGAGAAAAGTAGATGCTCAGCAACCAAGAAATCAGCGACAAAAGGGCAATGATTAAAAGAAGCTGCACCCACCAGATTTGCCACAAGGCAGGCTTCACCCAAAAGGATAGCTGCCGAGTGATTGGCGCACTTTCATAGAGTGGATTGACGGCTTGAATGCTAAAGGTGTATTTCCCCGGTGCTAGGTTGGTGTAAGTGGCGCTGCGGTCTTTCCCTAGAGGCGACCAGCTATCGGTGTATCCCTCCAATCTATATCGAAATTGAATCGCATTGCTATATTTCAGACTGATGGCGTCGAAGGCAATCTGCACATTGCAAATGGGATAGTGCAACTCAATCACACTGTCGGAAGGGCAATGAGATAGCAACTGCTCTTGCCATTGCAGGTTGTTGTCGGCAGTGTTTATACCCTTGAAGTAGCTATTGGGCTGCTTGTCATTGAGCATGATTTTACTGAGGTCGATTTTGCTGACATTTTGCGAGGTGGTGAACCAAATCTCATTGTCGGCATCAATAAAGCAGCCGTTTTGCCCGCACATTTCCCCACGGAATCCCTCTTCTTCACCGATAAATCGAAAGTAGTTGGACTTTTGGTCATAATAGCGATTGAGATCGATGATCCCTAGTCCGAGCTTGCATCCCACAATCATCACCGAATCACGATAGTTTTTCAGAAACATCACATCAGCAAGCTCTGGCAGCGCAATCGTGTCCACCGACTGATATTTATAGACTAATATATTTTTTCGGGCAAACCACAAGTTGCCCCGATTGTCTTTCTCGGCACACAAAAAGCCTTCATTCATCGGCATTTCATCGGCATCGACATCCACATATTGGTCATTTTTGAAAATAAACGTTTTGCTATTCCCCATCCAATATCGCCCTTTTTTGTCTTTGATTATGGCTAGCGGAAGATGGGCGCCATGTTCTTGGTGGGGAAACACTTTCAGCGTGTCGGGCTCGCGCACCACCAGCTGGCTCACCCCTGCAAAGAACTGTCGATTTTCAAGCGTATCATTATAAATATACAGATAGCCATCATCGGGAATGTCGAGCTGACTAATTTTGTCACTCTGATTTTCAATGACTCCACCCGAATAGGGCATGAGGAAGCCTTGCTCGGTCGGCACAGCCCCCATATAATAGCTCCTGATGGTGTCGCCGCTATGCGTTTCGACCTTAACGGGGGTAAATTTCTTGCCGTCATACTTCGCCAATCCCTCGCCCCACGAGCCAAACCACATATTTTTTTGAGCATCTTGAACAATCGCCCACACCAAGTTGGGCATGCCATCGTCGGAGGTAAAATGCTCCATGGCAAGCGTTGCGATCTGATAGAGCCCCTGCTCAGTGCCCACCCAAATATTGCCAAAAGAGTCTTTAAATTCCACTTGGATGAGCGCATCGGTGAGCGATGGCACTTTTTCGATGAGCATCTCGTGCAATTCGGGGATGATGATTTTATAATTACTTGAGGGAAATAAATCCCAATGCTTGTCGCTAGGATATATCGTGTCGTTTTCCACGCAAAAGATGCGATTGAGCAATGCGGCATTCTCTCCCTTGTCATTTCTGACCTGCACATGAATGCGAAATTGGTCGCCATCGGTGTCATAGACTTCCCATCCGCTTATTCTATCGGCTATCTCAGGGTGAAGCACCCAATGATTGGGGCTGAATTGCTTGGTTGTGAGGTCGAATATCAGGTTGGCAGTTGAAGACGACTTGACATATATTTTATTTTTGTGAAGCACTGAAGTATAGACAAAACGAAAATCTTCGACAAGATTGTCGGGGTAGAAATATTCCTCTCTCTTTCCATGATGCAAGATGGCAATCCCCGCTGCGGCAACGGCGAAGATGGAATCGTGGCGCGCATGCAACCCGCCAAAACGAGATTGGAGAATCTTGGAGTCCCCCGTGAGGTTTTCAAAATGATTACCGTCATATCGGAGCAAGCCTTCATAAGTGCCCACCCACAGAAATCCATGCTCATCTTCGGCAAGCTCATAGACAGCATTCGTGGTGAGTCCATCTTTAATCGAATAGCGATTATAGGGCAGTTGCTGCGCAGACGACCGATGAGCAAATGGCAGCAATAAAAGAAACAAAAGAAAGCAGTGTTTAGGCAAGCAATCAGTATGGTTCATAACAATAGGTTTAGTCTGGGGGCAAGATACAAAAAACATGAAAAAATTGCAGCCGAATGAGGTAAAAAAGTAAAATTTTCGACCTATTTCCTGTGGGAAATGAGCTGAAAAGAAATAAATCCAACGCATTTCCTGCGGGAAATGAGCTGAAAAGAAATAAATCCAACGCATTTCCTGCGGGAAATGAGCTGAAAAAAGATAAATCCAACGCATTTCCTGCGGGAAATGAACTGAAAAAAGATAAATCCAACGCATTTCCTGCGGGAAATGAGCTAAAAAAACAAACTAAACAGGCATGAATATGTTAAAAAAAGCCCGTTCGTGCATAAATCGACCCGATTAGCGCAAAACTTTTTTAAGACAACAAAAAATGTTTCTAGTTTTACACCGTAGTTATCCCTGAAATCACTGTTTCAATTGGGAGTGTTTTCTCAACTCTGTCTAGCTGTATTTCTTTACGGTTTCAAATATATACATTTTTTGTTTGAACCAATTTCTAAAAGCTGAATAAGTACGTATTTTGTTTTTGTCAAGGGCGACCTGTGTTGCGCCTGCGGCAGGTCGTTCATATACCCTTGACAGAAGCAAAATGCGTCTTACCTTTGCTATTAGAAATTGGTTCTTACAGGTCCAGTTCAAATCTATCTCCAAATTTAATGTGCAATTGCTGACAAGCTAAAGTCCATCCATTTACTGGTTTTGTCCACTTTTTAGAAGCACCCTCCACCGCTAAATACAAGAGCTTAAGCAATGCCATATCACTTGTAAAAGCACCTTTAGTTTTAGTTCGGCTACGCACCTGTCGATGAAAACCTTCCACGGCATTAGTAGTATATATGATTCGTCTAATGTGCTCATCATATTCAAAGTAAAGACTTAATTCGTCCCAATTGTTATGCCACGAACGAATAACAATCGGGTACTTTTTTCCCCACTTTTCTTCCAAGTTTGACAGCTCTGTTTCTGCTAAACTTTTAGTGGAAGCCTGATAAACTAACTTCAAATCTGACATAAAGGAGCGGCGATCTTTGCTGGCGACATACTTCATGGTGTTGCGTATTTGATGAATAACACACTTTTGAATCTCTGTAGCTGGGAAAATGCTAAGAATAGCTTCGCTAAAGCCTTTAAGATTATCGGTGCAGGCTATCAAGATATCCTGTACCCCTCGACTTTTTAAATCAGTCAAGACCGATAACCAAAAATTAGCTCCTTCACTTTCTGAAACATACATCCCAATGAGTTCTTTGCAGCCTGTGCGATTCAATGCCAAAACATTATATACCGCACGAGATACAACTCGACCTCCATCTTTAACCTTATAATGCATCGCATCTAACCACACAATGGGATAAACCGAATCTAAGGGGCGGTTCTGCCAGGCTTGGACCTGGGGGATAATACGATCCGTTATTTCGCTTAAAACACTCGGCGAAACATTCACATTATAAATATCTTTGATATGGCTGTTAATGTCGCGCAAACCCATGCCTGAACCATATAAACTTATGATTTTCGGGGCTAGGCTATCTGCCAATATCGTCTCTCTTTTCTTCAAAATCTGGGGCTCAAAGCTACTATGCCGATCTTGTGGGGTCGAAATCTCAACTTCACCTGCTGATGTCTTAACCGTCTTGACTCCTTTGCCATTACGCTTATTGCCTCGGGTGCGTTCTGCTCGGCTTAAATGTTCTTCCATCTCCGATTCTAATGCACTCTCTAAAAAATCCTTGATGATGGGGGCAAAAACACCTCCCTCTCCGGTGAGACTTTTACCACTCTTGAGCTGGGACAATGCCAAATCTCGCATCGCTAAATACTCTGCACTTTCTTCTTTCCTTTTCATGTCTGCAAATTTATTAATTTTTAATTTGCTGGACAGAGTTTAAAAAACACCCTCTTCTTGAAAATGCACAAAGACTTAAATTTTTCTGCTGAACACTTTTTGCATTTGCACAAAGACTTAAATTTTTCCGCTGAACACTTTTTGCATTTGCACAAAGACTTAAATTTTTCCGCTGAACACTTTTTGCATTTACACAAGGACTTAAATTTTTTCGCTGAACACTTTTTGCATTTACACATTTACCTAGCAAATCTCTCCTCTTTTTTGTTTCTCACTAAAAGACGTATCTTCGTGCTTATGAAAAACGATAATCCCCCTTTCAAAAAGCAAAATTGGAAACCCGGCACGATGATTTACCCCCTGCCAGCAGTGCTGGTGAGTTGTGGTGAAACGCCCGAGGAGCACAACCTCATCACGATTGGCTGGACAGGCACGATTTGCACCAATCCGCCGATGTGCTACATCTCCGTTCGCCCCTCGCGACATAGCTATGCCATCATCAAGCGCACTGGTGAATTTATCATCAACCTCACCACCGAAGAGCTCGCACGTGCCACCGATTGGTGTGGTGTGCGCTCAGGAAAGGACTACGATAAGTTTGCTGAAATGAAGCTCACCAAGCAAGAAGCAACAGTGGTGAAATGCCCAGCGGTGGCAGAGTCGCCCATCTCGATAGAGTGCCGAGTGAAGGAAATCATCTCGCTAGGCTCTCACGATATGTTCATTTCTGAGGTGGTCAATGTGCTCGCCGACGAGCGTTATCTCGACCCCGAAACAGGAGCTTTCAGCCTTAAATCAGCCCAACCGATTAGCTATATTCATGGTCATTATTTCAAGACAGGCGAAGGAATTGGCAAATTTGGGTGGAGTGTGGAGAAGAAGAAGGGGAAAGGGGAAAGGGATTAGGGGAGAGTGTGTTTTAGTGCAGTTAGGATGTTTAAAAATCGTGTTTTAGTGCAGTTAGGATGAAATGATGTGCTATATTTGCCTAAAATTCGGTTGATATGAATTCAAGTAAATACACGCAAGTCATAGCCGACCGATGCGCTCACCACTAAAGAAGTTGCATTCCGAAAACGAGCTTTCGAGGATTACATCCGAGAAGGGGGATTTCCCGAGTTGGCAAACATCAAAGACCATAAGGGATATATCAAGCAGCTGGTGAACAGCATTGTTACTGTTGATATTAGTCAGCGATTTAAGGTGCGCTATTTCGATGCACTAGTGAAAATCACCAACTACATGATTGCTAATTTCGCCCAAGAGTTGAGCTATAAATCCATCGCTGAAACCTTCGGATTTGGCAGCCATCACACGGCAGAAAACTATGTGAATTATCTTCGTCAAACCTATTTGCTTGTGGGCATCAATAAGTTTTCCTATAAAGCACGTGAGCGAGTGCGGTCGGAAAAGATGTATCTCATCGACCCGGCATTGCTCACCCAGCAAGACAACAACCTAACGGGAGATAATCTAGGGTGGCGATTAGAGAACGTGGTATATTTGGAGCTTTTGCGTCGCCGCCGACTCACCGATGTTGATATTTATTATTATCGCAAGAGCTATGAAATCGATTTTGTGTTGAGCAAAGGTCTTGAGGTGAAAGAACTCATTCAGGTTTCCGCCTTTATCGACAATGAAAAGACCTTCAAACGCGAATGCTCAGCACTCCTCAACGCCTCAAAAGAGTTGAAATGCAGCAAACTGACCTTAATCACCATGGGCGAAAGCCAAACACATGAGCTGATAGATGAGCTGATTAATGAAGTCAATGTGGTGGAGTGGTTGGTGAGGGGGTAGTGAAAGAGGGGAATCCAATAGGGCTCAAATATTTTCATTTTGTGCTGTTTTGCCCCCTATTTGGGGTATCATTATTTTTTTGCAAAATTATACTTAATAGCGTCGTTAAGTGAAAATAACAACTATATTTGCAAGGTGATTTTAATACTCAGTCTATTGTATAACTAAAGTTTAAAAATACGGACGCTATTTTAGGGTTGTTATTGTTAGTTTTATTTGTTTTATTTATTGTGGGACTAGTAAAGCCATCGAGTGTGTTGAAATGGAGCAAAAAGCCCACAAGACTAAAAGTCGCAGGATGGTATCTATTGTCGGTAGTTGTTATAAGTACTTTGGGAATTTTTATCGAAGACAGCAAGAGTTCGGAATCGAGGATCAATGTAGCAACAGACGAAATAGAGAAAGAAAGATATGACGTAGCAATAAAAAAATAAATCCTTCAGACTCTCTTTTTACTCAAGCTAAGGAATTGATTTCTAAAGCGGATAACTTACGAGAGGTTCAAAAAGTGGAGAATAGTCTTTCTAAAGAAGATCTAGAAAATAAACATAGGGCTGAGACAGAGGAATTGGTCAAACAACACGCAGAAAAAGAACTTAGAGAGCAAAAAGAACAGTTAGAAAAGGAAATAAACTCTATAAATAACGGGATTGATTTTTCAACCTATAAAAGCTCAGTTGAAGTAATGCAAATTGAACTTTCTCTGTTTGCACTGTGGGCAAATATTACCAAAGAAGGAGAATACTCGGAAAATGTAGAAATCAAAAAGCTAGTATCTCAGCTAAAAAGCAAAGTGCAGTCGCTTCAAGTGAAAGAGTTTCCATTATTGAGGAAAGCGTATGTTGATATTGCAGCAAAAGCAATGTGGCTGAATGACATTGCTGTAACTATGGACGGGGCTAAAAATGAATATATAAATTTTACTGGAGGAACTTTTGCGGCTAATAAGAATAAACAAGATTTTCAAAATGAACTTACAGAGGTGTTGAGGATGTTTAGATTCTCACAATCTCGATATCGTTGGTATAAGGGAGAAGATACATACACATATTATACAATGTATGAAGGGAAATATTCTGATTTGATATCATTTAATAACTACGTAAAATGGCAATATGCGCAATATGTTCGGTAAAATTGACCGTGTTTAATAAACCCCTCATGGGGAATAAATTACAAGGCGGCGATGCTGTTTGTATTAATTGCCTTAATGAACTTGGCAAGGTTGATTCTGAGGTGCTTTTTAAATTGAAGAATTATTCCAAAGAGGACCTAAAGTCAATGTTGTTAAATTCAAATCAGCAATTTGAACCAAAAGAACAGACAAGAGATCAAATAATAGGAGATGTGATTAATCAATCCGCAAAAAGTAATCGTATGAATGAAATTATTGTAACAACAGGGGATTTGAAACAAGAATATGATGTAATAGGACCTGTATATTTTCAGGTTTCGAACAAAGGTTTATTCTCAAGTGCATTATCGAAATTGACGAAGAAATACATGGACGAACTTCAGGAGTTGAAGAGAATGGATCTAGTTAGCAGGGAAAAACTTGATTGGGGATGGCTTTATGGCGAATATAGTTTTGGGATGCAAAATGATTTTGATAAGGCTTTTTTTGTTGCAGTGAAAGAATTGCAACAAAGAGCTAGGATATTAGGGGCAGATGCCGTAATCGGAATGAAGCAAGACATTGATATGGATACAATGCAATTTCAATATTTCTACTTTCAGATGTATGGAACAGCAGTGAAGTTCAAATAGAATTCATGCATAAATTCAATAATTATTAAGAAGGAGTGAGCCTACACTTCACACTAAGCAATCTAGAGTAGGATTGGGAGTTGCCCTCTCCTTTGCTCTATTCACCCTAATT